>NZ_JACBWZ010000181.1 GCF_013870595.1 Streptomyces sp. WELS2
CTGCTGTCGGTGACCGGGTCCATGGACGCGGCGGCGCGGGCCGTGCGCGAGGTGCCCGCCTCCTCCCAGCCGCACGCGCAGGTGTTCCTCAACGCGGCGCGCGCGGCCCTGGCCCTCGGCGAGGGCCGCCCGGCACAGGCGCTGCCGCACATGCGGCGGGCCCTGATCGGTGCTCCGGGCCTGCGGGAGGAACACCCGTGGATGGAGGCGCTCCTCACCGCCTACATGATCGACTGCTCGCTGCTCGCGAGCCGGCTGACGGAGGCCACCTCACTGGCCGCGGGCTTCCACGCCGCCGCCTCCGGTTGCAACTGGGACGTCGCGGTGCTGCTGGCCGCCGTCATGTGCGATCCGCTGTCCCTGGGCCGCGACGCCGCTGCGGTCCGTCCGGCCGCTTCGGTGACCGCCGAGTGAGGTGTTCTTCACCTTGACGCCCGAAGCCAGCACGTAGCCCTCGCTGACGTAGGCGTCCGGCGCGTGCAGCGGGTGGCCGGGGTCGTCGCCGCGGCGCAGGTGGTGCCACCGCTCGTCCATGCCGACGATGGCCGCCTGCCGGGCGACGGCCGCCAGCGCTTGCTGGTAGTAGCGGCGGACCGGGTGGGGGACGGGAGCGTAGTACTCGACCAGGTCGACGTGCTGCTCGACGCGGGTGAAGCCGCTGTGCCGCAGCTGCAGGTGGACATCCTGGCCGAGGGTCAGGCGCTGCGGGCAGTCGAGCAGGGCCGCCGCGGCGCGCCGGAAGTCGGTGATGAGGTAGGGGTCGCCCGGCCGCACGATGAGCAGGTGCGGGACGCTGTCGCGGACGGCGACAACGCCCTGGGGACGAATCACCCGCTCGACCTCCGCGAACAGGTCGGCGACCTCCTCCTCCGCCCGGGTGTCGAGAATGCCGGCGCACCATGCGGCGTCGAACTCGTCGTCGGGGAAAGGCAGCGGTCCGCCGTCGGTGTGCACCACGGTGACCGGGCAGGGCAGACGGGACGCGAGGACCGACCCGCGCGCGTCCGCGGGACTGCTGCCCGGTATGACCACCACCACCGAGCCCCGTCGGCCGACGAGATCGGCGATCCAGCGCAGGTAGCCGAACGCGTGTCGCCCCATCACGAGGACACGCCAGCCCGGCAGCAGCCCGACGCCCCGCACCGCCGCCCAGTGGCGGGGTGCCGCCGCCAGAAAGTGCCCGGCCTCGGTCTCCCGGTCCGAGGCGTGGAGATCGAGGCCCGCGCACAGGCCCGGCACGGGCTCGTCGTCAGCGCCCATGGTCCTTCCCGTGGGTGGTGCGGCTCTCACCGGCCGGTGCCCGGCCGACGGCGTCGCGGAGGAACCCGGCAGCCTCAGGGCTGACCCCCCGGTCCGCCGACCAGGCGAGGGCGATCGGAACGGGCGGCGCGTCCAGGATGTCGAGCAGCCGCACGCCCCGCGGCGCGACATCCGCGATCGAAGCGGGAAAGACGTGGACGGTGCGCGCGTGGACGATTGCCCTGAACAGCTCCCGCAGGGACTGCGTGGGGCCCGGCCCCGTGGGCGCGGCGCCCGGATGCCAGCGCCAGGGCGAGGGCGCAGGTGCGGGCGCGACACCCTCGCGGGCCAGGTCGCTCAGCCGCACGGCGCTGTGTCCGGCGAGTGCGTGCCCGGAGCCCACGGCCAGCACCCGGCCCTCGGTGAAGAGGACCGGGGACAGGGCCAGGCCGGGCAGGCGGGCCTCCGCGGAGGCGACGGCGAAGTCGGCCCGCCCGGCACGGAGCAGCTCCAGCGGGTCGCCGGTGTCGTGCGGTTCGGCCAGGATCTGGGCGTCGCACCGGCCGGCAGCCCGCACCAGACGGGAGGCCTGCAGCGGCGACCCCTGGTAGAGCAGGCGGACGAACGGGGCCGGGGCGGACGGCGGTGCCGGAGCTCCGACAGCGGAGGGAGCGGTCATCGGGCCGCGGCGCCCTTGGTCTTCCGGGCGCCCCCGCGACGCCGGGGACGCAGCAGGTACCACTCGACGAAGCTCATGTGCAGCAGCAGGGCCGTCCACAGGCCGGTCGCGGACATGCTGGTGAAGGTCAGCAGCGGCTGGTGCTCGTAGGTGTCGGGGAGCAGGCCGTCGGTCCAGCTGACGAACCACCAGGACAGGATGCGGGAGGTGACGATGGTGGTGGTCAGGGCCACGTTGCGCAGCATCCAGCGGCGGTGGTCCTCGTACCGGTGCTGCAGGATCGCGCGGAAGCCGGCGACGACGGTGACCGTCCACATGACGGCGAGGACCAGGAGCACGGAGCGGACGGCCTGGCCCGCCGGGGTGAGGATGGCGACGGGAAAGGCGAGCAGGCAGGAGGGGAACACACCGAAGAGGTAGTAGACCCAGCCCAGCCGCCGGTGCAGCTGCGGGCGGGTCTCGCGCAGCCACGGCCAGACCTGGCACCAGGCCAGGCAGATGGCGATGAAGCCGGTCAGCACGTGGATGGCCAGCAGCGGATAGTGCGCGGGCACATCGGGCCGGACCGGCACCCGGGACATCTCGCGGCTGAAGGTGGCGTATTTCGCCTCACCGTAGATGCCGAAGCCTATGCAGTAGACGGCGAACAGGACGACCCAGCTCTCGCGCAGCCAGCGCGGTGTCGTTCTGTTCGCCGGGGTGGGTACGGCCCGCGACGGAGTGGTCGCGCTGTCTGTGGCCATGGGGAATCAGCCTTCCGGTTCAAGTCGAGTGGCGTGGGTTGAGTCCTTCAGGCCGTACGGGGACGGCCTGGGACGAGCGATCGCAGGTCGACACCGGGATCGGCCAACCGGACCGGGTCGACCACGGCACCCCGCCCGATGAGGCGGCGGGCCGCGGCCATCTCGCGGGGCCGGTTGAGCGCGACGGCTCCGACGCAGCGGCCGTCGACGAGCGCGAAGGTGATCACCGAGTCGTCCCGCAGCGAGCCGCGGTCGACGGTGGTGGTGCCGGCGGTCGGCTGTCCGGCCGCCTCCAGACGGGTTCCGTAGCGTTCCGACCAGAACCAGGGCACGGTCTCTTCCGGACGCGGCAGGCCGAGGGCGCCTGCGGCGGCGTGCGCGGCCTGGGTCCGGGCCGCGTGCCAGTGGCCCACCGCGGTGGCCGCGGACGCCGCCTTGCCGCGGGCGGCGTCGCCGACGGCCAGCATCCGCCAGTGGGAGGTGCGCTGGTGGGCGTCGACGACGATGCCGCGGTCGGTGTGCAGGCCGGCCGAGGCGGCGAGCGAGGTCTCGGGCTCGAGCCCCACGCCCACCACGGCGAGGTCGCAGCCCAGGGACGTGCCGTCGGCCAGGCGCAGGACGGTACGGGCGCCGGCGTGGACCACCTCGTCGACGGTGGTCCGCAGGACGCGCACCCCGTGCTCCTGGTGCTGGGCGTGCAGGGCCGCGGCGTGGACCCGGCCGACGAGGTGCTCCAGAGGCGGATCGGCGGGTTCCACGACGGTCACGGAGCAGCCGAGCGCACGGGCGGAGGCGGCCACCTCGGCGCCGATCAGTCCGCCGCCGACGACCGCTATCTCGGCGCCGCTGCGCAGTCGTTCCTTGAGCAGATGCGCGTCGTCCAGGGAACGCAGGGCGACCAGGGAGCGGTGGTGCCCGCCAGGGACGTTCAGCGGGCGGGGGCGGCCTCCGGTGGCGAGCACGACGAGGTCGGCGCGCGGGGCGCTGCCGCGGGCGAGTTCGATCCGCCCGTCGAAGGGGTGGAGCGCTGTCACGGACTCGCCGAGCCGCAGGTCGATGTCGTTGTCCTCGTACCACCGTTCCGGTCTGAGCCACAGCTTCTCGACGGGCATGTCGGTGAGCAGGAAGTCCTTGCTCAGCGGCGGCCGGTCGTACGGCAGGCCGTCCTCCTCGCCGAACAGGCTGAGGGCGCCCTCGTAGCCGAGACGACGCAGTTCGGCGCAGACGGAGACCCCCGCGAGGCCGGCGCCGACGACGGCGATGTGGCGCGGGAGCGGGCGGTCTCCCGGGGTCACTCGCTACCGTCCAGGACGAGCCAGACCCGCCCGTCGCGGACCTCGACGGGGTAGGTCCGGGCGGTACCGGTGGCGGGCATCGCGGTCGCCTCGCCGGTGCGCAGGCAGAACCGCCCGCCGTGCAGGGGGCACTCGACCTCGCCGTCCTCGACCCAGCCCTCGGAGAGCGAGGCGTTGGCGTGCGGGCAGGTGTCGTCGAGAGCGTGGTACTGCCCCTCGTCCTTGAACACGGCGATGGAGTCGGCGCCTCCGAAGGCATCGGCGGGCAGGAGAAACGCGTCTCCGTCTTCCAGGTCTCCGTCGGCGAACAACGGAATCCTGCGCTCGGCGGCCTCTGACTGCATGGGTTCCTCCTGTCCGGCACCCTCTGCTGTCGGCGCCTCTCCAGAGATGCTCACGGCTGTTCGACCGAAGGCACAAGGCGCTCTTAACGAAGCAGCTTCAGGCAATTGCGGTGGCTTGAGCCGGCCTGCGATCGCCGGGGGAAGGACGCAGGCCGGCAGTTTGCCAAGAGAACTTGGCACGCGCCGGGACGCGCGGAG
This sequence comes from Streptomyces sp. WELS2, assembly GCF_013870595.1. Taxonomy (GTDB): domain Bacteria; phylum Actinomycetota; class Actinomycetes; order Streptomycetales; family Streptomycetaceae; genus Streptomyces. Next base: position 4,499 of record NZ_JACBWZ010000181.1, read on the forward strand.
AGGTTATTCCCGCCCGCCCACTGCCCGGTTTTTACGGGCTCCCAGCGCATGACGAGTCAATCCGAGCCGGGACCTCGTGTCCAATATTTACGCTGATAACTGTTCCGCATAAATAGGGGAGAATTCGGTCAGTGCGCGCAGGCGCGCGGCCCGCGGGCACACCGGAACGCGCCTCCACCCCTGGCCCGAACCGCCCTGGGCGGGACGGTTGAGCAACGCCAACGCGGACAGCAGCCAGGCACGGGCGTGATCGGGGCGGCCCAGCGCCGTTCTCGGGTAGCGGGTGGCGGTCAGGTCCGCGGCACCGTCCCGGCCGGTGGCGCGCCGCCGGGTCTTCGCGGCACGCGGGGCGCGCAGCCAGGCGAGTTCGCCGCGCCACCAGGCGGCGACGGAGCGGTCCACCTCGTAGACCAGGGCGCGTTCGGGCACGGGGGCGTCCCGGGCCCTGTCCACGCCGCGCCCGGTACGGCGGCAGACCTCACCGACGAACAGGGCGAGCCCCTGGTCACGCAGAATCCCCAGGTGCCGGAGGGTCGTACGGCGCGAGTACCCGGTGCGGGTCCCGACCTCGGCGATGGTCGACCCCTCCCGTCCGACGGCTTGAAAGGTGCGGTGGAGATGGTGGCCGAGCCTGGACCACAGTTCGGACGCCGCCTCCTTGACCCGGGTGCCCAGACGCCGCAGCAGAGCCCGGTGGGTGTGCTGGGGGGCGTTATCACTTGTGTCAGACCCGGTGCCCAGGGCAAGCGTGCGGGCCCGTCGTTTGATGAAGTCGGACGGGCGTACTTCGTGCAGCCAGCCGTCCGGGATGAGGCGGTCGCGGATGGCGACGTTGACGGTCTGCGCACTGAACCCGGTCAGCAGGGCGCCCCTGCGCACATCGAGGTCGATGGTGAGGCTGCCGCTGACCAGGGCCAGCAGTGCCAGGCAGTGCAGCACCGCCTCGTCGGCCGGCCCCGCGGGCTGCGACCAGCGGGCGGGCCCGGCCTTCTCCATGCGTTCCAGCAGGGCGTTGACCGCCGCGGTCACCTCGGGGGCGGGGTCGTCGTCGCGGCCCGTGCCGCCGAAGGGCAGCCGGGCGGCGCGTTCGACGGCGAGTTCCCACTGCCGGCTGAGCAGCGCCTCCGTCTCCGCGGCGCTGCGGGCCGCCCGGCCGCGTGCGCTGCGATAGCTGCGGAAGTACTCCAGGCCCGGGGACGCTTTGCTGTCGTAGAGCAGGGTCAGCACGTCGGAGAAGGTGCAGCGGGCCAGCGCGAGGGCGACCAGGGCGCGCCAGGCGTGCGCCGAGTGGTCGGCGGTGGGGTGCGGCGCGGTGCTCAGGGCCTCCCGGCCGGCCGCGGTGAGGGCCAGACGCCGGCCCGCGAGCCGTGGTTTGGCGTCGGACCCGTCGGCAACGATGCGCCGGTGCGGGACGGCCGCCGGGTCGGCGCCGGTGATGCTGGGCGGCAGGGGGCGGCCTGAGACCACGGCCCGTGCCACCGCTCGGGCCGGCCGGACCGACGGGCTGTCACCGGCGATCTCCTCGAGTTCGTCGGTGAGGCGGGTCAGCGCGCGCAGCGGTCCGCCGCCGGCGAGGGCCTGCAGGGCTTCGTCGAGGCTGTGCTCCTGCAGGACGGCATGGCCGCCCAGCCGGTGGGCCGCGCCGGGCGGGCGCAGCGCGCCGGTGCGCAGATTGAGCCAGGGGGTGGTGTCGAGGGTGCTCAGCGAGTGGGGGGAGTCGGGGTCGTGCTCCTTGAGGGCTCTGAAGGTCCGGATGAGGCGCTGGAGCACCGGGAGCGGGATGGGTTCCTCGCAGGCCGTCCAGATGTGGTGGCCCCCGGTGGGTCCGGAGCGGACGGGGACGGCCGGCAGGCCCGCGGCGGTCAGCAGCTCGTACAGCCGGTGGGCCTGGTGCTCGGCGTGCTCGCGGCGGACGCTGGCGTCCAGGTCGAAGGCCCAGATCCGGGTGCCCTCGCCGGCGTCCTCCGGGAACAGGTGCATGGCGACGGGACGGTCGCCGCGCAGGCCGTGCAGGTCCGCGGTGGTGGGGTAGCGGTTCGCCCAGCGCCGCTGGGCGCTGTCCCATGCGGCGGCCCGGACGTAGGGCCGGGGGGAGAGGGTGGTGAGGAAGCGGCGCAACGTATGGTCCTGGTCGCCCATGGGCCCTTCTGCGGGATGCGTGTCACGTCGTTTGCCCGGGTTGCCCCTGTCGCGCGCGGCTGCGGCGGGGCTCAGAAGCTCGGCGTACAGGCCATCAGCCGGCCTGCGGCCTTCAGCTTGTCGAAGGCGTACGCGGCCGAGGCCAGGGTCATGTGGCGGTGCCATCCGGGGAAGGAGCGCCCCTCGAAGTCCTTGACGCCGAAGCTCTTCTCCATCCGCTCGAGGTCGGTGGCGCTCTCCTGGCGCATGGCCGCCAGGCGCATGATCTCGTCGGGGCGGCGGTCGAGGAGGTTGGTGATCCAGAACCGGGTGGGCTGGGCCTCGGTCGGCGACCACTCCGCGTAGAGGCGGAAGGTCGCGTTGGCCAAGTGCGGCCGGGTGCGCAGTCCCGGTACCCGCACGAGGCACGAGCGCAGGAACACCCGCTGGGCCTCCTCGGCGTCGTGCGGCACGGAGGTGACGTGGGGCCGGCTGGTGCCTCCGCTCACCAGCTCCCGGGCGGTGGGCAGCCGGGCGCCGTCGGCCACGGCCGCCTTGGCGGCCGGCTTGACGGCGGTGGGGAACGCCGGCAGTACCTCCAGGGAGGCCGGGACCTCCAGCACGAGGCCGGTGCCGCGCTCCTGCAGCCCGGCCAGCAGGCTGTAGGCGTCCGGGCAGTTGCACAGCCCGGCCACGACGGGCAGCGCGGGCAGGCCCCAGTCGTGGACGGCACGGTCCACCATGTCGAGGATGAGCTGCGAGTCGCGCTTGCCCGCGACGTCGGCCGGAATCTTGGCGCGCGAGCGCCGCTCCTCGTTGAGCGACCAGGTGTCGTCGAGGGCGAGGCTCCAGTCCACCGGCAGGGAGCCGATGTCGGTGGCGAGGAACAGGCCGATGCCGACCTGGCAGTTGAACGTCCTGCCCTGCGCGGGGACGAATCTCTTGGCGACTCCGACGGAGTGGGTGCCGCGCTTGGGCACGACGGCCTGGTCCACCACCCACGCCTCGGCGTCCAGGCTGGCGTGCAGCTTGCGGGCCATCGCCTCGCGCACCTGGTACCAGTCCCAGGTGCTCTGGCTGATGAACTGCTGGAGGGACTGGGTCATCCGGGAGACGTCCTTGTCCCCGGACACCCGTATCATCTTCTTGATCGTCTTCTTGCCCGGGACGGTGAGCAGCCCCCGGAGGTAGACCTCCGCCCAGCGCCGCTGATCCGAGCGCGGCAGAGGCATGAAGATACAGCGGGCGAACTCTGCGGGGCCGTTGGCAAGAGTGAGCGGCGAGACTTCGAGAACAGTCACATCATCCCCCAATACGACCTGAAGCAGCGGCTTTTATCATGCAGACCGAGCCAGGCGCCCCAAGAGTCACATAACGTTGTCTCCGTTTTTCAGCAGCGCCCGTACTCCGCCGACAGAACACTTGTTCCTGCATTACGGCACACTGAAGCGACGCTTGGCCAAAACGCGCAAGCGACACTCGGGAAGAGAATTCACGTATTCCAGAAAATTTGTCCGTCGCACTCTGGACGGTGCGACGCCGCCCCCTTGCGGCCCTGCGGCCGGCGCCCACCTCCGACCTCACCCCCGTTGTGATCCTTGGCGCCGACCTCAAAACCCTACCAGCAAGCCCGTATTTAAATTTTAAACTACATGGGCCGAGTTACGCTGTTCGTCCAGATATATGCCAGGGGCAGGATCCCGATCCGGATCCCTCTCAGGACTCTGACCAGGCACAACGCATCCCGGGTAAAAGTTTCTTGAACATCCGCTCGGGCCGGGGACCCTCATTCCATCGCCACTCGCCCGGCCTCGGCCAGCACTTCACGCCCCCGCCGCGGTGACAGATCCAGGCGCGGCAGCACGCCGGCCGTGGCGATGGACGCGAGCACGTGGGCGAGCAGAACCGACACGCGCTCGGGCAAGTCGCGGCGGCCACTGATCGCATAGGACAGCAGCTGCACACCCGAGAACCCCCCGACGAGGAGTTCGGCGACCTCCTCGGTGTTGACGTGGGCCTTGAGTTCGCCTTGCGCCTTCGCGTCCTCCAGCGCTTCGTGGTTCTGCTTGATCCAGGCCCGGAACGGCAACTTGGCGTCCACACCGACGCCTTGGTCGAGCAGGTCGAGGGAAAGCCGGATGCTGCCCTGGAGCAACGGGTCCTCCGCTATCGAACAGGCGAAGGCCAGTCCGGCGTCGACCAGTTCCTGCAGCCTCAGGGACCTGGGCACCAGCGGATAGGCGGCCCCTTCCATCTGGGAGGCGAGGACCGCCTCGGCCAGGGACTCCTTGGAGGGGAAATGGAAGTAGAACGCCCCTTTCGTGACTCCCGCGCGTGTGTACACGTCATAGAGGGTCGTGCCCACATACCCGCGCTCGGCGAACAGCGATCCGGCCGCACGGAGAATCATCTCCTTCGTCCGCTTTGCGCGCTCCTGTCGAGTCATGTACGTCTCCTTGTTCCATTTTGCTGTAATTCAACCCATTTGCCGGACGTGCTAGTAAAACGTTTGTACGACAAACAGCTGTGCCGATATGTTGACCCCGGGACGACCCACAATGGATCTTTCTCTTAAGCGGGGGGAAAGTGAACACTGCACATGCTTCTGGCATGTCTTCGACAATAGCTCCGGCCCTGGTCCACCAGGCCGACGGGGGTGACGTTATCCCCGCGGAGTGGGCCAGGGCCGGGGAGCACTGCTACAGAGTAAAAGGGAACTGGAACAGCCGGCACGCGTTCTTCTCACCTCTGCAGGGCAGGTACTCCCCGGTCACTATTTTCGAGACTTTTCGCCAGACGGTGATCCTACTGGCGCACGAAGCCTACTCCGTTCCCATGGAACACCACTTCGTCATGTGGGACGTCCATTACACAGCCGTTCCCCAAGAACTCATCGCGAGTGAAGAGGACGCCCGAATAGATGCCGAGGTGGAGTTCTCCGACATCTATCAGCGCGGGACACGTCTGGCCGGAATGCGCTGCCACATCGC
>NZ_JACBWZ010000182.1 GCF_013870595.1 Streptomyces sp. WELS2
TTGCTGCGGCTGCCGAACAGCCACTCGGCGATGTAGGCGAAGAAGGCCAGGGTGTAGACGGCCATCGACGAGTAGATCAGCGTGTTGCTGACACTCGCGAGATGTTCGTTGGTCGCGGCGGCGAGAGTCACTTCTCAGCCCCTTCGGCAGGTACGACGTGGCGGTCTGATGTGGGTGCGGGATGTTCGTCGCCGGGTTCCGGCGCGCCCGGCGCCCGGTCGTAGAGGTGTCCGGCGAGCTCGCCCAGTTCCTCGGGCACCTTCGCCGACTCGCTGCGGCCGAGCCCGGCCATCTCGACCACCGTGACGCCGTCCTCGCCGCGCACCGCCCGCACCCACACGCGGCGGCGCTGGATGAACAGGGACCCGGCCAGGCCGAAGATCGCGGCGAGGGCGCCGCCGAGCGCCCAGCCGCCGCCCGGCTCCTGCACGATCTCGAAGCCGGCCCATTCCTTGACGTTCTTCTCGAAGGTGACGGTACCGGCGCCGTTCGGCAGCTTCACGGACTCGCCGGGCTTGAGGTTGACCCTCAGCTGCGCGCCCTTGGCGTCCTTGTAGTCCTTCATGTGGGTCTTGTCGAGCTGGTACACGCTCTGCGGCAGGCCCGAGTCGACGCCCAGGTCGCCGTGGTACGGCTCCAGGTTCAGCACCGGGTTCAGCAGCGCGGGGAAGGCCGAGGCGATCTCCATGCCGGCCCCGCCGTAGGTCGGCAGGAAGAAGGCCTTGATGCCGAGCTGCTCCTTCCTGCCCTTGGCGTCGCGGTAGCCGTCCATGACCTTCACGACGCCCTGGGAGGTGACGTTGCCGTCGAGCGGCAGCAGCGGCACGGCGTCGCGGTAGACCACCTTGCCCGTGCCGTCCCGGACGGTGATCACGGGTGCGTAGCCGTGGCTGACCAGGTAGACCTTGGAGCCGTCGATCTCCAGCGGCTCGTTGACCTTGACGGTGGTCTCGGTCTGCTTGCCGTAGGCGCCCTTGCTGTAGCGGATCCTCGCCTGGAAGGTGCGCGGGGTCCCCCGGTTGGGGCCGGTCAGCTCGTAGGTCCCCTTGAAGTCCTCCAGGTCGAAGCTGAACGGGACCAGGTCGTCCGGCTCGAAGAGGCTGCCGGACTTGAAGTCGTCGTACATCGGCAGCGCGTTGGAGAAGCCGTCGCCCTCCACCATCAGCTTGGTGCCGTCCGACTTGTACAGCTGGCCGGAGGCGAAGGCGATCAGCAGCACGATCAGGGCGATGTGGAAGACCAGGTTGCCGAGCTCGCGCAGATAGCCCTTCTCGGCGGCGACGGCGTCACCGACGGCGTGGGCGCGGAAGCGGCGCTTCCTCAGCAGGCCGAGCGCGGCGGCGCGGACCTGCTCGGGGTCCGCGGTGGTGGTCCAGGTGGTGTAGGCGGGCAGCCGGTCCAGCCGCCTGGGGGCGCCCGGCGGCCGGCCGCGCAGCTGGCCGACGAACTGCCAGGTGCGGGGGATGATGCAGCCGACGAGGGAGACGAACAGCAGGATGTAGATCGCGGAGAACCACACCGAGCTGTAGACGTGGAACAGACCGAGCTTGTCGTAGACCGGCGCCAGCGTCCTGTGCGCGGCGCGGAAGTCCTCGACCTTGGTGACGTCCGCGCCGGTCTGCGGGATCAGCGAGCCGGGGATCGCGCCGAGCGAGAGCAGCAGGAGCAGCAGCAGCGCGACCCGCATGGAGGTCAGCTGCCGCCAGAACCAGCGGGCCCAGCCGATGACACCGAGGCCCGGCAGGCTCACCGCCTCCTCCTGCGGGGCGGTGGACAGCCGGGAGCCGGCCGCGCCCAGCTCGTCCCGGTCCCGGCCGGTGCCGGTGTCGGTCTTGCTCATCGGTCAGATCCCCACATCGAAGCCGTTGGTCCAGGTCTGCATGTGCTGCACCAGCTCGCCCCAGGCGCCGGTGAGCAGCAGCACACCGGTCACGATCATCATCGAGCCGCCGATGCGCGTCACCCAGACATAGTGACGCTTGACCCAGGCGAAGGCGCCGAGCGCCTTGCGGAAGGCGATCGCGGTGACGACGAACGGAAGGCCGAGGCCGAGGCAGTAGACCACCATCAGCAGCGATCCCCGCGCGGCGCTCGACTCGTTCAACGAGAGGAAGTTCACCGAGGACAGCGTCGGGCCCATGCAGGGCGTCCAGCCGACGCCGAAGAGCGCGCCGAGCACCGGCGCCCCGGCCAGACCGCCCGTCGGCCGCTTGTGGAAGCGGAACTCGCGCATGGCGAACCAGGGCGTCAGGCCCATGAAGAACACACCCATGACGATCATGAGCGCGCCGAGCACCTTGGACAGGGTGCTCTGGTAGCTGATCAGATTGGCGCCGAAGTAGCCGAACAGGGCCCCGCTGGAGACGAACACGGCGCTGAAGCCGAGCACGAACAGGGAGGCGCCGGCCACCATCCGGCCCCGTCTGGCCTCGGCCAGGTCGGTGCCCGCGACGCCGGTCACATAGGAGAGGTAGCCGGGGACCAGCGGCAGCACACAGGGCGAGAAGAACGACACGAGGCCGGCGAACAGGGCGATCGGCAGGGCGACCAGCAGGGCGCCGTGCAGGACCGTCTGGTTCCGGCCGGTCTCCGCGGCCAGCGTCAGCAGTGCGCTCACGTCACTTCTCCGCGAGGACCGGCTTGATCATCTCCACCAGGCCGGTGTCGTCGAGCGCCTCCAGCGCCCGCGCGGCGACCTTCCCGTGCCGGTCGATGACGAGCGTGGAGGGGACGATCTGCGGGTTGAGCGTGCCCTTCTTGAAGCGCAGCATCAGCCTGCCCGTGGGGTCGTACAGGCTCGGGTACTCGACGCCGTGCTCCTTCTCGAAGTTCACGGCGGGAGTGGTGCTGGTGTCGCGGGTGTTGATGCCGACGAACCGCACACCCTTGTCCGCGTAGTCCTTGGAGACCTTGGCGAAGTACTTCGCCTCGTTGCGGCACGGCCCGCACCAGGAGCCCCAGACGTTGATGACGACGACCTTGCCCTTGTAGTCGGCGACGTCCAGGGTCTTGCCGTCGATGGTCTTGCCGGACAGGTCCGGAGCCGTGGCGCGCTTGCCGGCCGCGACGGTGTCGATGCCGTTGTTGCCGGTGACGAAGTGGGTGTCGCCACCGCCACCGGAGATACCGCCCTTGCCACACGCGGACAGGGCCAGGGCCGCTGCGGCGGCCGCGGCGGTGAGCAGGACGGCGCGGCTACGGGTACTCATGTGAAAAGTTTCGCATGACCGTTCCGGGGATTTCGCGCACCCCCCTGCCGGGCGGAAAACCGCATTTCAGGGCGTATTTACACAGGGCATTCCGGACATCAGGCGGCGTTGGACGCGGCGCCCTTGGTCTCCCGCAGGAACTCCTTCCAGCCCCCGGCGGGCCGCTGCCCGACCCCGAGGGTGCGCAGCCTGGCGAGCACCTCGGGCTTCTGGACGTCGATCCAGTCCACGAACTGCCGGAAGGAGACCAGCCGCACGTCGGCCCCCTTCTCCTTCTCCCGCGCGATGTGCTTGAAGGCCTCCTCGACGGAGTCCATGTAGATGCCGCCGTTCCACTGCTCGAAGTGGTTGCCGATGAAGAACGGCGCCCGGTTCGTCTCGTAGGCCCGCCGGAATCCCTGGATGTACGCCTGGGCGGACTGCTTGCGCCAGCCCGGGTAGTTGTACGCGGGCGCCTTGGTCGAGTTGACCGACTGGTTGGCGAGCATGTTGTAGTCCATGGACAGGACCTCGAACGAACGTCCGGGGAAAGGTATCTGCTGAAGGGGCAGGTCCCACAGGCCCTGGCGCTTGACCGGCCAGACCTGACGGCCGCCCGGCGAGGAGGCGTCGTAGCGCCAGCCCAGCTCGCGGGCGGTGGGCAGCAGGTTGTCCTGGCCGAGCAGACAGGGCGTACGGCCGCCGACCAGCTCCTTGTCGTAGTCGAACGGCAGCGACGGCAGATCGGTCCAGCCGGTGTTGGTCCGCCACTCCTTCACGAACGCCTTGGCCTGCCGGATCTCGCTCGCCCACTGCTTCGGGGTCCAGTGCGCGACCGTGCCGCCGCCCGCGCAGAAGTGCCCGTTGAAGTGGGTGCCGATCTCGTGCCCCTCCAGCCAGGCCCGGCGCACGCCCGCGAGCGTGGCCTTGATGTGCTCGTCCGTGAGGTAGCCGATGTCGGAGGCGCCGCGCGGGTTGTTCGGGGGCTCGTACATCCGCTTCTTCGACTCGGGCAGCAGATACAGCCCCGAGAGGAAGAAGGTCATGGACGCGCCGTGCTCCTTGGCGAGGTCCAGGAAGCGCGGGAAGAGGCCGTTGCCGACCTCGCCGGCACCGTCCCAGGAGAAGACCACGAACTGCGGCGGGGTCTGCCCCGGCTCCAGCGGCTCCGGCTTCGCCGGCTGGTGCGGCTGGCTGCCGGTGAAGGAGGTGGAGCCGTCGCCGATGGGCCGCTCCGGGCGTCCCTCGCCCCTGCTCCCCTGGGTCCGGGAACCGCCCGGCCGCCCGGCGTCGTCCGAGGACGTGGAGCCGCCGCACCCGGCGAGCGACACGGCGGCGGCCGCGCCCGCGCCGAGGCCGAGTGCTCCTCGCCGGGAAAGGGTCCGGGAGATGGTGCGCATGGAAATCCCCGATCATCACTGCCTGCTGGTCACCCAGTCAGAGGACAGGAAGATCGGGGAGGTTCCGCTACTTCTTCTGCTTTTCGCAATTATGTGGGCAACAGTGCGCTAAGCCACCCCAAACGGACGCTCAGTGACCACCGGCGCCCGTCCGGCCGGCTCCCTCAGGCGCCGAAGGCCTTCCCCTGGGCCGTTCCCTTGCCCTTCTGCGGCCTGGCACCGGCCCGCAGGTGCGCCGGGACGAGATCGATGGCGGGCTCGCTGTACCCCACGGACACGATCCTGTCGCCCTGGTAGGTGAACGACGTCAGGGAGGCGAGCGTGCACTGCCGCTTGCGCGGGTCGTGCCACAGCCGCCGCCGCTCGACGTACGACCGCACGATCCAGATCGGCAGCTGGTGGCTGACCAGCACCGCCTCGTGCCCGCGCGCCCGCTCCTTGGCCGCGTCCAGCGCGCCCATCATCCGCACGACCTGGTCGACGTACGGCTCGCCCCAGGACGGCCGGAACGGGTTGACGAGGTGCTTCCAGTTCTCCGGCCGCTGCAGCGCGCCGTCGCCGACGCCGAAGGTCTTGCCCTGGAAGACGTTCTCGGCCTCGATCAGCCGCGCGTCCGTGGCCAGGTCCAGCCCGTGCGCCTTGGCGATCGGGGTGGCCGTCTCCTGCGCCCGCTCCAGCGGCGAGGCGCAGACGTGGGTCACGTCCCGGGAGGAGAGGTGCTCGGCGACCCGCTCGGCCATCTTCCGGCCCAGCTCGGACAGGTGGTAGCCGGGCAGCCGGCCGTACAGGATCCCTTCCGGGTTCTCCACCTCGCCGTGCCGCATGAGGTGGACGACGGTGATGTCCTGCGCGCCGTTTCCGGCGGTGCCCGCGGTGCTGTTCTCGGGGGAGCTCATTCGGCGGTGGCCTCCGCAGCCGCCCGGGCCGCCGCCGGGAGGGCGTCGGCGATCTTCTGCACGGCCCGCTCGTCGTGGGCCGTGGACACGAACCAGGACTCGAAGGACGACGGCGGCAGGTAGACGCCGTTCGCCAGCATCGAGTGGAAGAACGCGGTGAAGCGGTGCGTCTCCTGCCGCTTGGCGTCCTCGTAGTCCCGTACCCGCCGGTCCGTGAAGAACACCGAGAACATGTTGGAGGCGGTCTGCAGCCGGTACGGGACGCCCTCCTTGGCCAGCGCCTCGCTCACCAGCGTCCGGATCTGCTCGGAGACGGCGTCGACCTTGGCGTACGCCGCGTCGTCGAGCAGCCGCAGCTGGGCGAGACCGGCGGCGGTGGCGACCGGGTTCCCGGAGAGGGTGCCGGCCTGGTACACGGGACCGGCGGGCGCCAGGTGGGCCATCACATCGGCCCGTCCGCCGAACGCGGCGGCCGGGAACCCGCCGCCCATGACCTTGCCGAAGGTCATCAGGTCGGGCTTGACGCCCTCCACGCCGTACCAGCCGGCGCGGCTGGTACGGAAGCCGGTCATGACCTCGTCGGAGATGAACAGGGCGCCGTTCTTGCCGCAGGCGTCCTTGAGGCCCTGGTTGAACCCGGGGTCCGGCGGCACCACGCCCATGTTGCCCGGCGAGGCCTCCGTGATCACGCAGGCGATCTCGCCGGGGTGCCGGTGGAAGGCCTCCTGGACGGCCTCCAGGTCGTTGTACGGCAGCACGATCGTGTCCCCGGCCTGGGCCCCGGTGACACCGGGCGTGTCGGGCAGCGCGAACGTGGCCACGCCACTGCCGGCGGCGGCCAGCAGCGAGTCGACGTGCCCGTGGTAGCACCCGGCGAACTTGATCACCTTGGTGCGCCGGGTGAAGCCGCGGGCGAGCCGGATGGCCGACATGGTGGCCTCGGTGCCGCTGCTGACCAGCCGCACCTGCTCCACGGGCTCGACCCGGGCGACGATCTCCTCGGCCAGCTCCACCTCGCCCCGGCCGGGCGTGCCGAAGGACGTGCCGCGGGCGACGGCCTCCTGTACGGCGGCGATGACCTCGGGGTGCGAGTGCCCGAGGATCATCGGCCCCCAGGAGCAGACCAGGTCGACGTACTCGCGCCCGTCGGCGTCGGTGAGGTAGGGCCCCTTGCCCGACACCATGAAGCGGGGCGTGCCGCCGACGGCGCGGAAGGCGCGCACCGGCGAGTTCACTCCGCCCGGCGTCACGGCGCAGGCGCGGTCGAAGAGCGCCTGCGAGACGGGCGCGTCGTAGGGATAGGGCGTTTCGCTCGTGGCACTCATGACGTGCGGCTACTCCGGCTTCTCGGCTCCGGTTGCGGGGTGACCTCCTCAGGGTAGGCCGCGCCCCGGCCGGACCGCCCTCGCCCTCGGGATCGAAGCGGCGCCATCCCTCGTCTGCGAGACTGAGAGCTGATACACACGGCTCGTACGCACGTAATGATCAGAGCCGGGATTCTTCCGCGCGGATCGCCGTTCCACCGTACGTTTCGGCCGGCGGACGCGGGGGAGGTCACTGACACGATGATCGGGTTGCGCGGCGGGGGCCACGCGTCCTAGAAAAGCAGTCGGGTGGAGATATGCATCGCGGTGGCGGACTGGGCGAGGGGACTGACGACCTGGGTCCTCGACGTGCCCGGCGGGGAAGGCACCGGCGCGACGCGGAGGAAACGACCGAGACACGTCGGACACAGGGTGGACCGGGTGAGCCCGAGCGGTACGACCGGCAGTCCCTTCGCGCGGGGAGCAGGAACGGTGGCCGGGTGGGGGTGACGTACAAGTACTTCGGCGCGCCGGACGGAGCGACCGCGGCCCGCGTCCCGATCTCGATGCGCCCCGAGGAGCTCGGCGGCGACGAACTGGGCATGAACGGCATGTTCACGAAGATCAAGCCGGAGACGATGGCCGCGATGGTCCTCACCGGCATCCAGGGCGTCCCCCTGCACAAGGTTCCGCCCCTCGAACTCGTCGTCCTGCACCCCGACTACGCCGTCGTCAAACTCCCCATGACGGTCGTCGACCCCCTGCGCGGCGTCGGCGAGGAGGCGGTCGGCGCGGCGGCCTTCATCTGGTCCACGGTCCCGGACCGCGGCGGCCCCCGCGACGCGTTCAACGTGTACCAGCTGCTGCACGAGTGGCAGGACTTCTCGGTACGGCTGCACGAGGCGGGGCATCAGCCTTATTGCCTGGTGTGGCCGTGAGCCGGGGTTGATGCCCGGTGTGGCCGTGAGCCGGGTTCCTTGAGTGACGGGCGGGGTCTTCGGACCCCGCCCTCTTCATGTCGCGGTGAGGGCCTCCAGCCCGCCGCCCACTGTTTCTCCCCGGGCGTCGACGCGTCCTGACCACGACCCGCTCCCGAGGGCCTCCCATGACCCCGTAAATACCCCCGGGGGTACCTGTGCTACCGTCGACGTATACCCCGGGGGGTACATCTCACCGAAGCGGAGCAGCGCATGTTCTTCATCGACACCCTTGAGATCGCCGGTCTCGGCAACCGCGGTTATCTGGCCGGGGGCGAGCGGGGCGCGGTGGTGGTCGATCCGCCACGTGACGTCGAGCAGGTGATCAGGGCAGCGGCGCGGCGCGGGGTGCGGATATCCCACGTGGTGGAGACGCACCTCCACAACGACTACGTCACCGGCGGTCTGGAGCTGGCGCGGGTGACCGGCGCCGCCTACCTCGTACCCGCCGCGGCACGCGTCTCCTACGCGCGCGTACCCGTGCACGACGGCGACCACTGGGAGATCGAGGCCACCGCCGGGCTGGTCCTGCGGGCGCTCGCCACCCCCGGACACACCCCGCACCACACCTCCTACGTCCTGGAGGAGAACGGCACGGCGGTCGCGGTGTTCACCGGCGGCTCGCTGCTGATCGGCACCGTCGGCCGGCCCGACCTGGTCGAACCGCGGCTGACGGAGGACCTCGCCCGGGCCCAGCACGCCTCCGCGCACCGGCTGGCCGCCGAGCTGCCCGACGACGCGGCCGTGCTGCCCACCCACGGCTTCGGCAGCTTCTGCTCCTCCTCCCAGGCGCGGGGCGACGCCACCACGATCGGCAGGGAGAAGGCGGTCAACGAGGCGCTCACCCGGGACGTGGACACCTTCGTCGCGGACCTGCTGGCCGGCCTGGACGACATCCCCGCCTACTACGCCCACATGGCACCGGCCAACGCCGACGGACCGGCCCCGGTCGACCTCACCCCGCCCCCCGTCGCCGACGCCGAGGAGATCGCCGCCCGGCTGGCCGCCGGCGAGTGGGTGGTCGACCTGCGCAACCGTGTCGCCTTCGCCGAGAGCCACCTCGCGGGTTCCTTCAACTTCGAGGCCGAGGGGCAGCTCGCCACCTATCTGGCCTGGCTGATCCCCTGGGGGAAGCCGGTGACCCTCCTCGCGGAGTCCCCCGAGCAGCTCGCCGCCGCCCAGCGCGAACTGGTCCGGGTCGGCATCGACCGCCCGGCCGCCGCCGCCACCGGCGAGCCGACCGGCTGGGTGAGGGAGGGGGAGGCCCTCGCCTCCTTCCCGCGCGCCACCTTCGCCGACCTCGCGGCGGTCCCCGGGGAGGGCGTCGTCGTGCTGGACGTCCGCCGGGACTCCGAGCGGGCCGCCGGCTTCGTCCGGGGCTCCGTCCACATCCCGCTCCACACCCTGCACCGCCGTCTCGACGAGATCCCGGCAGGCCGGGTCTGGGTGCACTGCGCGGGCGGTATGCGCGCCGCCATCGCCGCGTCCCTGCTCGACGCGGCCGGCCGGCAGGTGGTGGCCGTGGACGACTCCTTCGGTTCGGCCGAGACGGCCGGGCTCACCGTCCGCACCTCCTGACCGGGGACCGGGAACCGGGAGAGAACACCAGTGAGAACGAGCCTCTTCGGGCGCGGCGGAAACGGCCCGGGACGGGTGACGGTACGGGACGCCGTAGCCCGCACCGGGTACGCCACCGGACCGGGCGGTGACGCCCCGCCGCTCCACGTACGCGAACCCCGCGAGCGGCAACCCGGCGCTGTGCGCTTGCCCCTGGTCGCACCTCGCCACCGGAGTGCTCGATCCGGCCGACACGCTGCTCGCCGGCCACCTCGGGGAGC
>NZ_JACBWZ010000183.1 GCF_013870595.1 Streptomyces sp. WELS2
GCCGCTCCCGACCGGCGGCCCACCACACCCTGCTGACTGGACCGCCGGTCCCTGTCGACCGGACCACCACACCCCACCGACACAACCACCGGCGCCAACCAACCGGACCGCCGGCCGCGACGCCCCTGACCCGACCCCTACCCGGCCGACCAGCGGCCGCATCGGAGACGACCACGTGACACCCCAGGCGACACCCCACCCGACCACCAGTGCCTTCGACCTCCCCGACCGGCTGTCCGCCAAGGCCGATCCGGCGCTGATCGCCGACGACGAACGGCACTTCGCGGCGATCGCGGAGTGCCTCGAACAGTCGATCACCGAGCTGTCCGCCCGTCTCGACGCCGAACGCAGGGCGCCCGGCGGCACCGGCCGGCAGGCGATGGACCGGGACGCGGAGGTCCACCGGCTGACCGCCCGGCTGCGCACGCTGCGCCGCTTCGGCCTGGACCTGTGCCTGGGACGCATGGTCACCGCGGACGACCCCGAGCCGGTGTACGTCGGACGGCTCGGCCTCACCGACAGCACGGGCCGGCGGCTGCTGGTGGACTGGCGCTCCCCCGCGGCCGAGCCGTTCTTCGGGGCCACCCACGCCAACCCGATGGGCCTGGCGAGCCGCCGCCGGTACCGCTGGAGCAACGGCCGGATCGGCGACTACTGGGACGAGGTGTTCACCGCCGAGGGCCTGGAGGGGCACGCCGCGCTGGACGACCAGTCCGCGTTCATCGCCGGTCTCGGCGGCAGCCGTTCGGCGCGGATGCGGGATGTGCTCGGCACCATCCAGGCCGACCAGGACGCCGTCATCCGGGCGGGCTCGCGGGGCGCGCTCGTCGTGGACGGCGGCCCGGGCACGGGCAAGACCGTCGTCGCCCTGCACCGCTCCGCCTACCTCCTGTACGCCGATCCCCGGCTCGGCCGCCGCCGCGGCAGGGTGCTGTTCGTCGGCCCGCACCGGCCCTACCTCTCCTATGTCTCCGACGTGCTGCCCGGCCTCGGTGAGGAGGGCGTGCAGACCTGCACGCTGCGGGACCTCGTCGCCGAGGGAGCGGAAGCGGTGGCCGAGGCCGATCCGGAGGCGGCCCGGCTGAAGTCGTCCGCGCGGATGGTGCGGGCGATCGAGACGGCCGTCAGGTTCTACGAGGAGCCGCCCGCCGAGGGGATGACGGTCACCACCCCTTGGTCCGACATCCGGCTGAGCGCAGACGACTGGGCGGCGGCGTTCGACGCGGCGGAACCCGGCACGCCGCACAACGAGGCCCGCGAGCAGGTGCTGGAGGAGCTGCTGACGATCCTTCAGGACAAGCACGACGGCGACGCCCCGCCCGAGGCGCTGCGCAGGTCGCTGCGGGCGAACCGGGAGCTGCTGGGCGCCCTGGACCGGGCGTGGCCGCTGCTGGAGGCGGCGGACCTGGTCGGGGACCTGTGGACGGTGCCCGCCTATCTGCGGCTGTGCGCGCCCTGGCTCGACCGCGACGAGGTCCGGCGGTTGCAGCGCGCGGACGCCCGGGCCTGGACGGTGTCGGACCTGCCGCTGCTGGACGCGGCACGGCAGCGGCTCGGCGATCCGGACGCGGCGCGGCGCGCACGCCGGCGCGTGGCGGTCCTCGCGGCGCAGCGGGAGCGGATGGCACAGGTCGTCGACAACCTGATAGAGGCCGTGGCGGCCTCGGGGGCCGACGGGGACGACGGTGAGGGCCTGGTGCGGATGCTGCGCGGCGAGGACGCGAAGGTCAGCCTGGTGGACGAGGCCGAGCTGCCCACCGCCGACCCCGACCTGCTCGCCGGGCCGTTCGCGCACATCGTGGTGGACGAGGCGCAGGAACTGACCGACGCCGAGTGGCAGATGCTGCTCCAGCGGTGCCCGTCCAGGAGCTTCACCATCGTCGGGGACCGGGCGCAGGCCAGGCACGGGTTCACGGAGTCGTGGCGGGAGCGGCTGGAACGGGTGGGGTTCGACCGGATCCGTCTGGCTTCCCTGAGCGTGAACTACCGGACACCGGAGGAGGTCATGGCGGAGGCCGAGCCGGTCATCCGGGCCGCGCTGCCCGACGCCAACGTGCCGGTGTCCGTGCGCCGCAGCGGTGTGCCCGTGGTCCACGGGCGGGTCGCGGACCTGCGCCGGGTCCTGGACACCTGGCTCGCCGCACACGCCGACGGGATCGCCTGTGTCGTGGGCGACCCCGCGTTCCCGGCGACGCCCCGGGTCCGCTCGCTGCCCCCGGAGCTGACGAAGGGTCTGGAATTCGACCTGGTCGTCCTCGTCGACCCGGACCGCTTCGGCACCGGCGTCCAGGGAGCGGTGGACCGCTACGTCGCCATGACCCGGGCCACCGGGCAGCTGGTCCTCCTCACCGGCCCGTGACCCCGTTCCGGCGGCGCCACCGGGACGTGGGACGATCCTGACCGGCGAAGGAGGGGCTTGTGCGGTTGCGTGACGTGTCACCGGGTGATGTCGACGCCTATGTCCGGATGCGGTGCGATCCCGTGATGATGGCCGACCTCGGCGGGCCCCTGCCCCGCGAGGGGATGGCGGAGAAGGTCGGCCGGGACGTCCGGCAGGCGGCGGCCGGACTGGCGTGGATCAAGATGATCGTTCCCGATCCGGACCGTCCCGGCGTGGTGGCGGGCACGGTGACGATCTGGTCCCACGACACCGGTGACGGGCCGCTCTCGGAGATCGGGTGGATGGTGCTGCCGGAGTTCCAGGGACGGGGGCTCGGCAAGCGTGCCGTCCGGGCGCTGCTGGAGCAGGCCCGGGACGAGGACCGCTGGGGCGTGGTGCACGCGTTCCCGGCGACCGGCAACGCGGCGTCGAACGGCGTCTGCCGGTCCGTCGGCTTCCGGCTCCGGGGGGAGACCGAGGTGGACTTCGCGGGCCGGGTGATCCGGGCCAACCACTGGTCCATCGATCCGCGGACGGTTCCGCACCGGTGACGGACTTCCACGCCCATGTGGCCACGCGCGGCTAGGTCCTCGGGATGGTGACGGGGTCCGCTCCCGATGACTGGGAAGCGGTACCGGGGCGGACTGCTTGGACGATCCCGGCGAGGGGCTGCCGCGCCGGGACCACGGGCTGGTGGAGGTCTCCTCCTCGGCGGACGGCGGGCATCCGACCTGCTTCGGGATCAGCGTGCGGACGCACCGGCTGATCCACGAACCGGAGGTGCCGCCGGCCCTGGCGCGGGCGTACGGGGCGTTCGCGCCCCGTGCCCGGTTCGAGGACGTGCGGGCCGGGATCCTCGCCCTGGGGTGCACGGTGGAACCCGACGGCCTCCCGGGCGACGTACACCGCTACCGCGTGCCCGAGTCCGGCGTCCGCGTCTTCGTCATCGACGGCCCCGACCCCTACGGCGACGGCGATCACGACGCCCACGACCCGGAGCTCCACCAGGCCCCGAGCGGACCGGCGGCCGTGACGCCGAGGCGGTGCGCGAGTACGAGGAGGTGTTCACCGCCCTGCTGATGCGGCAGGGCCTGCCCCGGATGACGGCCCGGGTGCCGACCTCCCTCTTCGTCACGGACGCGGGCAGCCTCACCGCGGCCGAACTCGTCCGGCGCCTGGACGTCAGCCCGGCGTCCGTCTCCAAGGCGATCGCGTTCCTCGGAAGCCAGGGCCTCATCCGCCGGGAACGCGACGAACGCCGCCGCGAGCGCTACCTCGTGGACGACGACGTCTGGTACCAGTCGGTGATCGCCGCCGCCCGGGCCAACGCGGAGATCGCCCAAACCGCCCGGGAAGGAGTCGGCGTCCTCGGCGCGGGCAGGCCGGCCGCCGGCCGCCTGGAGAACATCGCCCGCTTCGTCGACTCCGTCGGTGAGAGCATCGCCCGCGCCGCCGAGCAGGCTCGCGACATCCTCTGCTCCACATCCGGAACGGCCCCCGACGGCACGGCTCCTCCCTCCGGGCCCGGGACCGGGTGAGACCTGCCCGCGTCCCGCCTCCCGCGCCCCGCGCACTCAGCGTTCGAAGCGGTAGCCCATGCCCGGTTCGGTGATCAGATGGCGGGGGCGGGAGGGGTCGGTCTCCAGTTTGCGCCGCAACTGGGCCATGTAGACGCGCAGGTAGTTGCTCTTGTCGCTGCGCGGGATTCCCCAGACCTCCCGGAGCAGCTGCTGCTGTGTGACGAGCCGGCCGGGGCGGGTGACCAGGATCTCCAGCAGATGCCATTCGGTGGGGGTGAGGCGGACCTCCCGGCCGTCCCGCACGGCCTTCTTGGCGCACAGGTCGATGGTGAAGGCCTCCGTCTCCACCACGGTGGGCTCGGGAACCGGCGGTGGCTCCTCGGTGCGGCGGACGGCGGCCCGTAGCCGGGCGAGCAGTTCGTCCATGCCGAACGGCTTGGTGACGTAGTCGTCGGCGCCGGCGTCCAGCGCGGCGACCTTGTCGTCCGAGGCCTGCCGGGCGGACAGGACCAGGACGGGGACGCGGGTCCGGCCGCGCAGGGCCCTGAGCACGTCGAGACCGTCCATGTCGGGCAGGCCGAGGTCCAGCAGCACGACGTCGGGCCGGTGGGCGGCCGCGAGGCGGAGCGCGGTGGCTCCGTCGGGGGCCGCGTCGACGCCGTACCGGCGGGCCTGGAGGTTGATCAGAAGGGCCCGTACGAGCTGCGGGTCGTCCTCCACGACGAGGACCCGGGTCATGGGTGTGCACCTTCCTGTCAGGGCCGCGGGAGCCGGCGGCACCGGGGCGCGCCATGGTGCCGCCGGCTCCCGTGCGGTCGCGCGAGACCGTCACCGCCTGGCCGTAAGATCCCTGAGTGCGATGTTCAGCTCCAGGACGTTGACGCGCGGTTCGCCGATGAATCCCAGCGAGCGCCCCTCGGTGTGGTCCGCGACCAGCTCGCGTACTTCGGCGACGGGCAGGTGGTTGCGCGCGGCGACCCGGCGCACCTGGAGCGCGGCGTACGCCGGGGAGATGTCCGGGTCCAGGCCGGAGCCGGAGGAGGTGACGGCATCGGCGGGGACGTCCGCGGGGCTGACCGGGTGACCGGGCACCGAGTTGTCCCGGACGACCTCGGCCTTGGCGTCCTCGACCTGCCGGAGCAGGTCCTTGCTGTCGGCGGCGAGGTTGGTCGCCCCGGACACGAGCAGCCGGTACCGGGTGTTGACCGAGTTCCCGGCCAGTCCGTGTGCCGGGCGGGGCTGGAAGTACCGCAGGCCGTAGTCCTGCTGCCCGATCAGGGACGAGCCGACGACCTTGCCCTCCGCCTCGATCTCCGAGCCGTTCGCCGCGCCGTGGAAGAGCGCCTGGGCCACACCTGTGACGGCCAGCGGATAGAGGACGCCTGTGAGCACGGTCAACACCAGCAGCGCGCGCAGGCCCGCGCCCAGCACACGGCCGGTGTTCACAACGGAGTTCTTCATGTGCTTCACCCGATCCCGGGGATCAAAGAGACGAGCAGGTCGATGAGTTTGATGCCGATGAACGGCGCGATCAGACCGCCGAGGCCGTAGATCCCGAGGTTGCGGCGCAGCATCCGGTCCGCGCTCATCGGCCGGTACCGCACGCCCTTCAGGGACAGCGGCACCAGCGCGACGATGATCAGCGCGTTGAAGACGACCGCCGACAGGATCGCGGAGTCCGGCGAGGACAGGTGCATGATGTTCAGCTTGTCCAGGCCCGGGTAGACCGCCGCGAACAGCGCCGGGATGATCGCGAAGTACTTCGCCACGTCGTTGGCGATGGAGAACGTCGTCAACGCCCCCCTGGTGATGAGGAGTTGCTTGCCGATCTCGACGATCTCGATCAGCTTGGTCGGGTCGGAGTCGAGGTCGACCATGTTGCCGGCCTCCTTGGCGGCCGACGTGCCGGTGTTCATGGCCACGCCGACGTCCGCCTGGGCGAGGGCCGGCGCGTCGTTGGTGCCGTCGCCGGTCATCGCGACCAGCCTGCCGCCGGCCTGCTCCCGTTTGATGAGGGCCATCTTGTCCTCGGGGGTGGCCTCGGCGAGGAAGTCGTCCACGCCCGCCTCCTCGGCGATGGCCTTGGCGGTCAGCGGGTTGTCACCGGTGATCATGACCGTTCGGATGCCCATGCGGCGCAGCTCACCGAACCGCTCCCGCATGCCCTCCTTGACGACGTCCTTGAGGTGGATGACGCCGAGCACCCGGGCGCCGTCGGCGTCCTCCACCGCGACCAGCAGCGGGGTGCCGCCGGCCGCGGAGATCCGGCCGGCGATCCGGTCCGCGTCCCGCGCGGCCGCGCCGCCGCGCTCCTCCACCCAGGCGATGACCGAGGCGGTGGCGCCCTTGCGGATCCTGCGGCCGTCGACGTCCACGCCGGACATGCGGGTCTGGGCGGTGAAGGCGACCCATTCGGCGCCGGCGAGTTCGCCCTGGTGCCGTTCCCGCAGCCCGTACCGCTCCTTCGCCAGGACGACGATGGAGCGGCCCTCGGGGGTCTCGTCGGCCAGCGACGACAGCTGGGCGGCGTCGGCGACCTCGGCCTCCGTCGTGCCGCGCACCGGCACGAACTCCGCGGCCTGCCGGTTGCCGAGGGTGATGGTGCCGGTCTTGTCGAGCAGCAGCGTCGAGACATCGCCGGCGGCCTCGACCGCGCGCCCCGACATGGCCAGCACATTGCGCTGCACCAGGCGGTCCATGCCCGCGATGCCGATCGCGGAGAGCAGGGCGCCGATCGTGGTCGGGATCAGACAGACCAGCAGGGCGACCAGCACCACCATCGTCAGATGGGTGCCGGCGTGGTCGGCGAACGGCGGCAGGGTGGCGCAGGCCAGCAGGAACACGATGGTCAGCGACGCCAGGAGGATGTTCAGCGCGATCTCGTTCGGGGTCTTCTGCCGGGCCGCGCCCTCCACGAGGCCGATCATCCGGTCGATGAAGGTCTCCCCGGGCCGGGTGGTGATCCTGACGACGATCCGGTCCGACAGCACCTTCGTACCGCCCGTGACGGCGCTGCGGTCGCCGCCGGACTCGCGGATGACCGGCGCGGACTCGCCGGTGATGGCCGACTCGTCCACGGACGCGACGCCCTCCACCACGTCCCCGTCGCCGGGGATGACGTCCCCGGCCTCGCAGACCACCAGGTCGCCGACGGCCAGCCCGGTGCCGGGGACCCGCTCCTCGGAGCCGTCCGCGAGCAGCCGCCGGGCGACGGTGTCCGACTTGGCCTTGCGCAGGGTGTCGGCCTGGGCCTTGCCCCGGCCCTCGGCGACCGCCTCCGCGAGATTGGCGAAGAGCACGGTCAGCCACAGCCAGGCGCTGATGGTCCAGCCGAACCAGTCGCCGGGCTCCTTCAGGGAGAAGACCGTGGTCAGCACCGAGCCGATCCACACCACGAACATCACGGGGGACTTGACCATCACCCGCGGGTCGAGTTTGCGGAAGGCGTCCGGCAGCGACCGGACGAGCTGCCGTGGGTCGAAGAGGCCCGCTCGGACGCGGCCCTCGGCGGTCTGGCGCCCCGTCGGCGTGTCGTGGTGGGGCGCGAGGGTGGGAGTGGACATCGAGTCCTCTTGCTCGTGTACGTCGGTGCTCGTCACGCCAGGCCCTCCGCGAGCGGGCCCAGTGCCAGGGCCGGGAAGTAGGTGAGACCGGTGATGATCAGGATGGCGCCCACCAGCAGGCCGGTGAACAGCGGCTTCTCGGTGCGCAGGGTGCCCGCCGTCACCGGGACGGGCCGCTGTCCGGCGAGTGAGCCGGCGAGTGCCAGTACGAAGACCATCGGCAGGAAGCGGCCGAGCAGCATGGCGAGCCCGGTCATGGTGTTGAACCAGTCGGTGTTCGCGTTCAGGCCGGCGAAGGCCGAGCCGTTGTTGTTCGACGCCGAGGTGAACGCGTACAGGACCTCGGAGAAGCCGTGCGCGCCCGGGTTGAGCATCGAGTGCGACGGGGTCGGCAGGGCGAGGGAGACCGCGGTGAGGACCAGTACCAGCGCCGGGGTGACGAGGAGGTAGCAGGCGGCCAGCTTCATCTCACGGGCGCCGATCTTCTTGCCCAGGTACTCGGGTGTCCGGCCGACCATCAGGCCCGCGATGAACACCGCGATCACCGCCATGACCAGCATGCCGTACAGGCCGGAGCCGACACCGCCGGGGGCGATCTCGCCCAGCATCATGCCGAGCATCGTGATGCCGCCGCCCAGGCCCGTGAAGGAGGAGTGGAAGGAGTCCACCGCGCCGGTCGACGTGAGCGTGGTCGCCACCGCGAACACCGACGAGCCGCCGACGCCGAAGCGGACCTCCTTGCCCTCCATCGCGCCGCCCGCGGCCTGGAGCGCCGGGCCGTGGTGGGCGAACTCGGTCCACATCATCAGCGCGGTGAAGGCCAGCCAGATGCCGGCCATGGTGCCGAGGATCGCGTACCCCTGCCGTACGTTGCCGACCAGTACGCCGAAGGTGCGGGTCAGCGAGAAGGGGATCACCAGGATCAGGAAGACCTCCAGCAGGTTCGTGAACGGGGTCGGGTTCTCGAACGGGTGGGCGCTGTTGGCGTTGGCGAGGCCGCCGCCGTTGGTGCCCAGTTCCTTGATGGCCTCCTGCGAGGCGTAGGCGCCGCCGCCCCACTGCTGCCGGCCGCCCATGAACTGCCCGACCTCGTGGATGCCGGAGAAGTTCTGCAGCGCTCCGCACGCCACCAGCACCACGGCGGCGAGCGCCGCGACGGGCAGCAGGATCCGCAGAGTGCCGCGCACCAAATCGGCCCAGAAGTTGCCCAGTTCACCGGAGCGCGACCGGGCGAAGCCGCGCACGAGCGCCACCGCCACCGCCATGCCCACGGCGGCCGACACGAAGTTCTGCACGGCCAGGCCGGCGGTCTGCACGACGTGGCCCATGGTCTGCTCGCCCGCGTACGACTGCCAGTTGGTGTTGGTCACGAACGACACGGCCGTGTTGAACGACTGCGCGGGAGCGACCGAGGAGAAGCCGAGCGAGCCGGGCAGGACCCCCTGGAGCCGCTGGAGCAGGTAGAGGAAGAGGACGCCGGCGAGCGAGAAGGCCAGCACCCCGCGCAGATACGCGGGCCAGGTCATCCGGGCGTCGGGGTCGGCACCGATGCCCCGGTAGATCCACCTCTCCACCCGCAGGTGCTTCCGCGAGGAGTAGACCCGGGCCATGTAGGTGCCGAAGGGAATGTGGACGAGCGCCAACGCGCCCACGAGGGCGAGCAGTTGCAGCACGCCAGCCAGTACGGGACCCATGTGCGCGCTCAGAACCTCTCCGGGAAGATCAGGGCGAGGACGAGATAGCCCAGCAGGGCGACGGCCACGACCAGGCCGGCGATGTTCTCGGCGGTCACAGCTTCGTCACCCCCTTGGCGACGAGAGCCACCAGCGCGAAACCGGCGAGCACGGTGACGACGAAGGCCAGATCGGCCATCGCGAACTCCTGGAGTGAGGTTCGGTGAAACGGACGAGTACGAGGAAAGCGCTTCTTTGGCCGGATCCGGCCGCTCGTTGACGCCTCTCTTACGGCCTCGCCCGCGTCCTTGACGGTTCTCTTACGGCTCGGCCGCAGCCGGAGGCGGCAGATCACCGCGTCCGTCCCCGGCGCACGGCGTGCGCGAGGACCGCGCC
>NZ_JACBWZ010000184.1 GCF_013870595.1 Streptomyces sp. WELS2
CGCGCCGCGTGGTGACGACCGCGTCGGCCTCCGGCACCGGGCCCTGTCCCCACGGCTCGTCCACCACGGCGACGTCGGCGCCGTGCACCTGGTTCATCCACACCACCAGGTCCGGGTCCAGGCCGAGCGACCGGGCCGCCAGTTCGCGGTTGCGGCGCACCGCCTCGGGCGCGTCGCCGACCGCGCCACCGAGGTTCAGCTCCTCATACGGAGCGGCGCTCACCCCGCCCCACCGGTCGGTGAAGGCGAAGTGCGCGCCGCTCACGCTCTCGCGCTGTCCTATCACTTGAGGAAGTCCGGGACGTCCAGCTCCTCGGCCGCGCTGTCCGAGTAGGTCCGCGGCGCCGGCGTCACCGGCGGGGCGACCGGGATGTCCGGCACCGGCTCGGGCGCCGGCTCCGGCTCCTCCTTGGGCTTGACGCTGCCCAGCGAGCCGAAGGACGGGCGGCTGGGCTCGCTCGGCCGGGCCGGGGCGGGCTCCTCGCGGCGGGCGGGGGCCGAACCGGAGGCCGAGCCCAGGACGTTGTCCCGGCGGGCCGGCGGCTGGCCGCCGTCGAAACCGGCCGCGATCACGGTGACCCGCACCTCGTCGCCGAGGGCGTCGTCGATGACCGCGCCGAAGATGATGTTGGCCTCGGGGTGGGCGGCCTCGCTGACCAGCTGGGCGGCCTCGTTGATCTCGAACAGGCCGAGGTCGGAGCCGCCGGAGATGGAGAGCAGGACGCCCCGGGCGCCGTCGATGGACGCCTCCAGCAGCGGCGAGGAGATCGCCATCTCGGCAGCGGCCACCGCGCGGTCGTCGCCGCGGGCCGAGCCGATGCCCATGAGGGCCGAACCGGCCTCGGACATGACCGACTTCACGTCGGCGAAGTCCAGGTTGATCAGGCCGGGGGTGGTGATGAGGTCGGTGATGCCCTGAACACCGGAGAGCAGGACCTGGTCCGCGGACTTGAAGGCGTCCAGGACCGAGACCTGGCGGTCCGAGATGGACAGCAGCCGGTCGTTCGGGATGACGATGAGGGTGTCGACCTCTTCGCGCAGTTCGGCGATGCCGTCCTCGGCCTGGTTCGCGCGGCGCCGTCCCTCGAAGGTGAACGGGCGCGTGACCACGCCGATGGTCAGGGCGCCGAGCGAGCGCGCGATGTTGGCCACGACGGGCGCCCCGCCGGTGCCGGTGCCGCCGCCTTCACCGGCCGTCACGAAGACCATGTCGGCCCCCTTGAGGACCTCCTCGATCTCCTCGCGGTGGTCCTCGGCGGCCTTGCGGCCGACGGCCGGGTTGGCTCCGGCGCCGAGTCCGCGGGTGAGTTCGCGGCCGACGTCGAGCTTGACGTCGGCGTCGCTCATCAACAGCGCCTGTGCGTCGGTGTTGATGGCGATGAACTCGACGCCCTTGAGACCGACCTCGATCATCCGGTTGATGGCATTGACACCACCGCCGCCGACACCGATGACCTTGATGACTGCGAGGTAGTTCTGCGGTGCTGCCACGTCGAAGGCCTCTCGCCTCGAATTACGTTGTCGCCGCCGTGCGGTGCCCCGCGCCGGGACGACGGATGCCGAATGGGACGGTCCGTAGCGCCGACCCGAACCCTAAGCCTGAAGTTTAGGGTTACCAGTGTGTCTGTTCCCTGGAGTCTTCCGAACAGGACACTAAGTCGACAAGTGGCGCCCGTTCAACGAACACGCCGAACCTCCCGTTTTTCTTTTCACCCTATGTGATCAGCCGTAGCCGTGCCCAACCAGGGGGCTGGCCTGCGCTGATGTGCGTCAACTCACTGATGACGCAGGGGCGGTGGGAACCGTGACGTCGAAGTGCCGTGCGCCCGGGGATGCTTTCATGAGAGCCGTGAGCGCCCGCGCCTTGGCGCGGCCCTGCTCGTCACTGCCCCACACCACCGTGCGGCCGTCGCCCAACTCGACCGAGACGGCGTCGTAGGAGCGCACCCGGACGGTCCGGGCGGCGCGCGCCACGGGGGCGGGCAGGTCGCCGGCGACCCGGACGGCCGCGCGCACCAGCCGGCCGGTGCCGAAGCGCCGCAGGCTCGCCGCTCCGGGCCCGTTGCGGGAGGCGGACAATTCCAGGCTCGGAACGCCTTTCGGCGCCTGCGAAACCGTGGCGAAACGGACACCTTCGTCGTCGACTTCGACGAAGTTCCCGCCTTTTCGGATCAGCAGGACCGGAGTGCGTTCACTCACATTCAGGGCGATTCCCCGGGGCCAGGAACGAACCACGTCCACGGTGTCGATCCGGGGCAGTTTCCGCCGCAGCCGGGCCTCGATGGCATCCGTGTCGACGGACGCCATCGGCTCCCCGACGGGCACGTCCGCCGCCTCGCGGACCTCCGCGGGGGTCAGCACGAGCGTGCCCGACACCGAGACGTGCCGCACCCGCAGCCACTGCGAGCCGTACAACACCCAGGCGCCACCGGCCCCGAGCAGGAAGACGGCCACGGCCAGGATGACGATCGTACGAAGACGCCGTACGGCGCCGCGGGCGGGCGGCGGACCGGACGACCCCTGCTGGCGTTCCCCGCGCTCGGCGGTTGTCGGTCCGGCCACCGTCACTGCCCTTTCGTCATACGGTCCTAACGGCGCGAGGCGATCGCCTCGTACACCATGCCGACGAGCAGCTCGTCGGCGTCCCGGCGGCCGAACTCGCTTGCCGAGCGGGACATCTCGTACAGCCGGTGCGGGTCGGCCAGCACGGGCAGCACGTTCTGCTGCACCCACTCCGGCGTCAGTTCCGCGTCGTCCACGAGGAGTCCGCCGCCGGCCTTGACCACCGGCTGGGCGTTCAGCCGCTGTTCACCGTTGCCGATGGGCAGCGGGACGTACGCGGCCGGCAGGCCCACGGCGGAGAGTTCGGCGACGGTCATCGCGCCCGCGCGGCAGAGCATCATGTCGGCCGCGGCGTACGCGAGGTCCATCCGGTCCAGGTAACTTACCGGGATGTAGGGGGGCATTCCCGGCATCTGCTGTACCTGCGGCAGTTCGTTCTTCGGGCCGACCGCGTGCAGGATCTGGATGCCGGCCTGCTGCAGCCAGGGGGCGACCCGCTGCGTCACCTCGTTCAGCCGCCGGGCGCCCTGGGAGCCGCCGGAGACGAGCAGCGTGGGCAGGTTCGGGTCGAGGCCGAAGCGGTGCCGGGCCTCGGGGCGGACCGCGGCACGGTCCAGCGTGGCGATGGAGCGGCGCAGCGGGATGCCGATGTAACGGGCGTCACGCAGCTTGCTGTCCGGGGTGGAGACGGCGACCCGGGCCGCGTAGCGCGAGCCGATCTTGTTGGCCAGGCCGGGGCGGGCGTTGGCCTCGTGGATCACGATGGGCACCCCGAGGCGCTTGGCGGCCAGATAGCCGGGCAGCGCGACATAGCCGCCGAAGCCGACCACGACGTCCGCCTTGGTGCGCTCCAGGATCTGCTCCGCGGCCTTGATCGTGCCGCGCAGCCGGCCCGGGACGGTGATCAGCTCGGGGGTGGGCTTGCGGGGCAGCGGCACCGCGGGGATCAGTGCCAGCTCATAGCCGCGCTCCGGGACGAGCCGGGTCTCCAGGCCGCGCTCCGTGCCCAGGGCCGTGATCCCCACGGTCGGGTCCTGCCTGCGCAGGGCGTCCGCGAGGGCGAGCGCGGGCTCGATGTGGCCGGCGGTCCCCCCACCGGCGAGTACGACATGCACCGAAATTCACCGCTCTCCGGACGAACGCGCCGCCGAGGCACGCCGTCGCATCGTGTTCCATCTCCGAGGCCCCCGCTCGGCACCGGAGCCTCCCGCCCGCTTTTTACCAAAGCGGGGTTGCCGCATCGCAAGCGCTGCCCGCGCAGCGGGCTCGTCGCGCGCGAAGGCGATCAGCAGCCCGATGGCGAACATGGTCGGCAGCAGGGCGGACCCTCCGTAGGAGAACAGCGGGAGCGGGACGCCGGCGATCGGCAGCAGACCGAGCACCGCACCGATGTTGATCACCGCCTGGGCGGTGATCCAGGTGGTCACGCCTCCCGCGGCGTACCTCACGAAGGGGTCCTCCGTGCGTCCGGCCACGCGGATACCCGCATAGCCTAGAGCCGCGAACAGGGCGAGCACCGACAGCGTCCCCGCCAGGCCCAGTTCCTCACCGGTGACGGCGAAGATGAAGTCGGTGTGGGCTTCCGGCAGTTGGCCCCATTTTTCCACACTCGCGCCGAGCCCCGAACCGAAGAACCCGCCGGAGGCGAGCGCGTAGATGCCGTGCACGGCCTGCCAGCAGTCCGCGACCCCGCTCTTGGGCTCGGTGGCGCCGATGCAGGCGAGCCGGGCCATCCGGTTGTCGCTGGTCTTGATCAGGAGCACCCCGATCAGTCCGGCCACCGACAGTACCCCGGCGAACAGCCGGGTCGGCGCGCCCGCGAGCCACAGCAGGCCGAAGAGGATCGCCGTGAGAATGATCGCGGTGCCCATGTCGCCGCCCAGCATGATCAGTCCGAGCAGCAGGAAGGTGACCGGGACCAGCGGCACCAGCATGTGCTTCCACTGGGCCAGCAGCCTTCTCTCCTGCTTGCGGGCGATCAGGTCGGCGCCCCACAGCACCAGGGCGAGCTTGCCGAACTCGCTGGGCTGGATCTGGAAGGAGCCGCCGAGGGAGATCCAGTTCTGGTTGCCGTTGACCGACATCCCTATCCCCGGCACCTGCACCAGGGCCATCAGGAAGACGGCGGCGGCCAGGATCGGGTAGGCCAGCGCCCGGTGCAGCTTCACCGGCATGCGGGAGGCCGCGAACAGCAGTGCGCCGCCGATGACCGCGGCGAGGAACTGCTTGCGGAAGAAGTACGACCCCGGCAGCGACAGTTGGAGCGCGGTGATCTGGGAGGCCGAGTAGACCATCACCAGCCCCAGCACGGTGATCAGCACGCTGCCGCCGAGGATCAGGTAGTAGGCGGTCAGCGGCCGGTCCCAGGCCTTGCGGGCGCGGGTGTAGAGCCGCTGTACGGGGTTCTCGCGCGGGACGCGGGGGACGGCGGGACGGCGGGACGCCCGCTGTACGGGCGGCCGGCCGGTGCGGCTACCGGGCATCGGTGCCTCCACTGAACGTCGACCGTCCCACGCGTCCCTCCCAAGATCCGCCCGGCAGGCGGCCGGGTTCAGGCGCCGAGTTCGCGGACCGCCGCCGCGAACGCGTCGCCGCGCTGGTTGTAGTTGGTGAACATGTCCATGGAGGCGCAGGCCGGGGCCAGCAGCACCGTGTCGCCGGGCCGGGCCAGCCGCCTGGCCTCCGTCACCGCCTGGAGCATCGCCCCAGTGTCGGTCCGGTCGAGGTCGACCACGGGTACTTCCGGGGCGTGTCGCGCGAGGGCGTCACGGATCAGGGCCCGATCGGCACCGATCAGGACCGCGCCCCTGAGCCGCGCCGCCGACTTGGCGACCAGTTCGTCGAAGGTGGCGCCCTTCGCCAGTCCGCCCGCGATCCATACGATCGACTCATATGCCGCCAACGACGCTTCCGCGGCATGGGTGTTGGTGGCCTTGGAGTCGTCCACGTACGCGACCCCGTCGAGGTCGGCGACGTGCGCGATGCGGTGGGCGTCCGGGCGGAAGGCCCGCAGGCCGTCGCGTACGGCGGTGGCGGGCACCCCGAAGGCACGCGCGAGGGCCGCCGCCGCGAGGGCGTTGGCGATGTTGTGCGGGGCCGGCGGGTGGATGTCGGAGACCTCCGCCAGCTCCTGCGCGTTCTTGTGCCGGTTCTCGACGAAGGCGCGGTCGACCAGGATGCCGTCCACGACGCCGAGTTGGGACGGCCCCGGGGCGCCGAGGGTGAACCCGATCGCCCGGCAGCCCTCTTCGACGTCGGCCTCGCGCACCAGGTCCTCGGTGGCCTTGTCGGCGACGTTGTAGACGCAGGCGACCTTGTTGCCCTCGTAGATACGGCCCTTGTCGCGCGCGTACGCCTCCATGGAGCCGTGCCAGTCCAGGTGGTCCGGCGCGAGGTTGAGGACGGCGGCCGAGTGGGCGCGCAGCGAGGGCGCCCAGTGCAGCTGGTAGCTGGACAGCTCCACGGCGAGCACGTCGTACTCCTCCTCGCCGAGGACCGCGTCCAGCAGGGAGACGCCGATGTTGCCGACGGCGGCCGTGCGCAGGCCCGCCGCCTCGAGGATGGAGGCGAGCATCCGGACCGTGGTGGTCTTGCCGTTGGTGCCCGTGACGGCCAGCCAGGGGGCCGCGTCCGGGCCGCGCAGCCGCCAGGCCAGCTCCACGTCGCCCCAGACCGGCACGCCGGCCTGCTCGGCGGCGCGGAACAGCGGCTTGCCGGGCTGCCAGCCGGGCGCGGTGACGATCAGCTCGGTGCCCTCCGGCAGGGTGGAGCCGTCACCGAGGCGCACGGTGATGCCGAGCGCCTCCAGTTCCGCGGCCTGTTCGCGCGCGCGTGCGTCGTCGCCGTCGTTGACGACCGTGACGACCGCGCCGCGCGCGTGCAGCGCCTTGGCCGCCGGGACGCCGGAGACACCGAGCCCGGCGACGGTGACGTGCTTGCCCTGGAAGTCGAAGAGCCCCGAGGTGGAGGTCACTTGTCCGCTGCCCATCCCGCGTAGAAGAGGCCCAGTCCGACGATCACACAGATGCCCTGGATGATCCAGAAGCGGACCACCACCAGGACCTCGGACCAGCCCTTGAGTTCGAAGTGGTGCTGGAGTGGCGCCATCCGGAAGACGCGCTTGCCGGTGAGCCGGAAGGAGCCGACCTGGATGACGACCGACATGGTGATGAGGACGAACAGGCCGCCCATGATGGCCACCAGCAGCTCCGTGCGGGAGAGGATGGCCAGGCCGGTGAGGACACCGCCGAGGGCCAGCGAGCCGGTGTCGCCCATGAAGATCTTGGCCGGCGAGGTGTTCCACCACAGGAAGCCGAGGCAGGCGCCCATCAGCGCGGAGGCGACCACCGCGAGGTCGAGCGGGTCGCGCACCTCGTAGCAGGCGCCGGGGTTGGTCAGGGTCTGCGCGTTGGCGCAGGACTCCTGGAACTGCCAGACGCCGATGAAGGTGTAGGCGCCGAAGACGAGCACGGAGGCGCCGGTGGCCAGACCGTCCAGACCGTCGGTGAGGTTCACGCCGTTCGACATCGCGAGGATCATGAACAGCGCCCAGACGACGAACAGCACCGGGCCGATCGACCAGCCGAAGTCGGTGATGAACGACAGCTTCGTGGAGGCCGGGGTGTTGCCGCGGGCGTCGGAGAACTGCAGCGACAGCACGGCGAAGGCGATGCCCACGATCAGCTGGCCGGCCATCTTCGCCTTGGCCCGCAGACCCAGCGACCGCCGCTTGACGATCTTGATGTAGTCGTCGAGGAAGCCGACCAGGCCCATGCCGAACATCAGGCCGAGGACCAGCAGACCGGAGTAGGTCGGCGCGTAGCCGGTGATGAGCTTGCTCAGGAAGTACGCGGCGATGGTCGCCAGGATGAAGGCGATACCGCCCATGGTCGGCGTACCGCGCTTGCTGGCGTGCTCGCGCGGGCCGTCGTCGCGGATGTACTGGCCGTAGCCCTTGCGGGCCAGCAGCTTGATCAGCAGCGGGGTGCCGACCAGCGTCAGGAAGAGGCCGATGACTCCCGAGAACAGGATCTGCTTCATCATCGGGCGGCGACCTCACCCTCGGCACCGGCCTCGGCGAGCGCCTGGGCGACGCTCTCCAGCCCCACCGACCGGGACGCCT
Source organism: Streptomyces sp. WELS2 (assembly GCF_013870595.1). Taxonomy (GTDB): domain Bacteria; phylum Actinomycetota; class Actinomycetes; order Streptomycetales; family Streptomycetaceae; genus Streptomyces. The sequence continues at coordinate 7,685 of NZ_JACBWZ010000184.1, forward strand.
TCACGAGCACGACGTCCCCCGGGCGCAACTCGCTGCGCAACAGGTCGATCGCCGCCTGTGCGTCGGACACGTGCACCGACTCCTCACCCCACGAACCCTCGTTATATGCGCCCAATTGCAGCCAGGAGGCCTCAATCCCCCCGACGGCGACGAGCTTGCTGACGTTGAGCCGGACGGCGAGCCGTCCGACGGCGTCGTGCTCGGCGAGCGCCTCGTCCCCCAGCTCGGCCATCTTGCCGAGCACCGCCCACGTGCGGCGCCCCTTGCCCATGGCCGCGAGCGCCCTGAGGGCGGCCCGCATGGACTCGGGGTTGGCGTTGTAGGCGTCGTTGACGATGGTCACGCCGTCCGGGCGCTCGGTGACCTCCATGCGCCACCGGGAGAGGGAGCCCGCCTCGGAGAGCGCGAGGGCGATCTCTTCCGCGGACATGCCCAGCTCATGGGCGACGGCGGCCGCGGCGAGCGCGTTCGACACGTGGTGCTCACCGTACAGGCGCATCGTCACATCGCTTGCACCGGAGGGTGTGTGAAGCCTGAAGGAGGGCTGTCCGCTGTCCGTGAGTCGTACGTTCTCGGCGCGTACGTCCGCTTCGGCCGACTCTCCGAAAAGGACCACCTTCGCCTTGGTACGGGAGGCCATGGCCTTCACCAGCGGGTCGTCGGCGTTGAGGATCGCCGCGCCGCCCTCGCTCGCCGGGGGCAGCGCCTCCACCAGCTCGCCCTTGGCCTGGGCGATCTGCTCGCGCCCGCCGAACTCGCCGATGTGCGCGGAGCCGACGTTGAGCACCAGGCCGATCCTCGGCGGGGTGAGGCCGGTGAGGTAGCGGATGTGCCCGATGCCACGGGCGCCCATCTCCAGTACGAGGAACCGCGTCTCCTCGGTGGCGGACAGGGCGGTCAGCGGCAGCCCGATCTCGTTGTTGAGCGAGCCGGGCGTGAACACGGTCGGCGCCTTGCGCCCGAGGACCTGGGCGATCAGGTCCTTGGTGCTGGTCTTGCCGGCCGAGCCGGTCAGCGCCACGAGGGTCGTGCCGAGCCGGCCCACGACGTGCCGGGCGAGGGCGCCGAGGGCGGTCTGGACGTCGTCCACCACGATGGCGGGGACGCCGACCGGCCGGGCGGCCAGCACGGCGACCGCGCCGGCCTCGACGACCTGCCGGGCGTAGTCGTGGCCGTCCACGCGCTCGCCGACGAAGGCGGCGAACAGGCTGCCGGGCACCACCTCCCGGGAGTCCCGGACGACCGGTCCCGTGACCTGCACGGACGGATCCGGTATGTCGTGCGTCTGCCCGCCGACGACTGCTGCGATCTCGGCGAGGGAGAGGGCGATCACAAGTTCATCCCTGGGTCTTCTGGATAGCTTCGCGAAGCACCTGGCGGTCGTCGAAGGGACGGATCACGCCGGCGATGTCCTGGCCCTGCTCGTGACCCTTGCCCGCGACCAGCACCGTGTCGCCGGCCTGGGCGCGGCCCACGGCGGCGGCGACGGCGGCGGCCCGGTCCTCGAAGAGGAGCACCTCGCCGCGCTCGTGCGCGGGCACCGAGGCGGCGCCCTCGAGCATGGTCGCGAGGATCGCGAGGGGGTCCTCGGAACGGGGGTTGTCGGAGGTCAGTACGGCCGTGTCGGCGAGCCGGGCGACGGCGGCGCCCATCGGGGCGCGCTTGGTCCGGTCACGGTCGCCACCGCAGCCGAGGACGACGTGCAGCCGGCCCTTGGTGACCTTGCGCAGCGCCCTGAGCACCGACTCGACCGCGTCCGTCTTGTGGGCGTAGTCGACGACCGCGAGGTAGGGCTGCCCGGCGTCGACGCG
>NZ_JACBWZ010000185.1 GCF_013870595.1 Streptomyces sp. WELS2
GGATCACGTAGTCGGCGGCGAGGTCGTCACCGACCACCGCGGCCAGCGCCTCCGCGGCGGCGATCTTCATGCCCTCCGTGATCCGCGTGGCCCGCACCTGGAGCGCGCCGGCGAAGATGCCGGGGAAGGCCAGCACGTTGTTGATCTGGTTGGGGAAGTCCGAGCGCCCGGTGGCGACGACCGCCGCGTACTTGCGCGCGACGTCGGGGTGCACCTCGGGGTTCGGGTTGGCCATCGCGAACACGAAGGCGCCCTCCGCCATGGAGGCCACGGCCTCCTCCGGGACCGTACCGCCGGAGACGCCGATGAAGACGTCCGCACCCGCCAGGGCGTTCTCCAGCGAACCGGTCAGGCCGGCCTTGTTGGTGAATCCGGCCAGCTCGCGCTTGACCGGGGTCAGGTCGTCCCGGTCCGCCGACACGATGCCCTTGCGGTCCGTCACCGCCACGTCACCGATGCCGGCCTCGACCAGCATCTTGGCGATGGCGACACCGGCCGCGCCGGCGCCCGAGATGACGGCCCGCAGCTGCCCGATCTCGCGTCCGCTCAGCCGCGCCGCGTTGCGCAGCGCCGCGAGCGTCACGACGGCCGTGCCGTGCTGGTCGTCGTGGAAGACCGGGATGTCCAGCCGCTCCTGGAGCCGGCGCTCGATCTCGAAGCACCGGGGGGCCGAGATGTCCTCCAGGTTCACTCCGCCGAAGGAGGGAGCGAGCCGGACGACGGTCTCCACGATGTCGTCGACGTCGGTGCAGTCGAGGGCGATCGGGACCGCGTCCACGCCACCGAACTGCTTGAAGAGGATGGCCTTGCCCTCCATCACGGGGAGGGAGGCCTGGGGACCGATGTCCCCGAGCCCGAGCACGGCCGTACCGTCGGTGACGACGGCGACCACATTGGATTTCCACGTGTAGTCGTTGACCAGCTCCGGCTGTTCCGCGATCGCGGTGCACACGCGCGCGACGCCGGGCGTGTACGCGAGGGAAAGGTCGTCCTTGTCGCGGACCGGCACGGTGGCCTGCACGGCCATCTTGCCGCCGCGGTGCAGCGCGAACGCCGGATCGAAGGAATCGAGGGGCTCGGCCCCGCCGTCCTGGTCCGTTGTGCTGTCGCTGCGAGGATTGACGATCTCCGCTGCCACTTTGTCTTACCCCTTAGGTATGCATGGTTTGAGGGTCGACCACTCCTGGTGAGGGGTGGGCGGGCACCGCGTACGGCCCGTTTGCTGATACGTGCGAGGCCGTACGCGACGGGCGCGCCGCACACGCGCCCTGAGCCCCGGATGAGGGGTGTAAAGAACCTTCTTACCGGACGGACGGTGCCCACGACGAGTCCAATAGGTCCAAGGTCACATCCCGGAACGGGTGGGCGACGGGGAGGTGACGTGCGGCCGACGGACCGAAATGGCTTGAAATCGCGCAGGCCGCACAGGGGCCCGGCTGACCACATGGTGAGACACGCCGAAGATTCTCCGGCCGGAGGAGCGGATTACCGCAGATGGTCCTGCGGCTATGGACCAAGGTTGTACCGACCTGATCCGATTCGGGAGTCACCCGTTATCCGATTTTGACATAGCGATTCCCTTGAATGGCGTAGTCCGAATGGCAAGATGCCGTAAACCCACGAGGTCGCGACACCCGAAGGTGTGTGTTTCCGTCGACCCATCGGCAACTCTTCCCATCCGCCGGAGGAACCACGATGACCGCAAGCTCCACCCGTCGTACCACCGCCGCGCGCTCCCGTCTTGCCGCGGTCGGTGCGATCGCGGTCGCAGGCGCCCTGCTGCTCACCGGCTGCGGTGACCAGACGAAGGACAAGAACAAGGACTCCGGCAGCGCGTCCGCCGGCAACGCCCCGCTCGCCGGCAAGCTCCCGCAGGACATCCGGGGCAAGGGCAAGATCCGGGTCGGATCGGACATCGCGTACGCCCCCGTGGAGTACAAGGACTCCACCGGCAAGGTGGTCGGCCTGGACCCGGACCTGGCGGAGGCCCTGGGCAAGCAGCTCGGGGTGACGTTCGAGTTCCAGAACGGCACGTTCGACGCCCTGCTCACCGGTCTGCGTTCGGACCGGTACGACATCGCGATGTCGGCGATGACGGACAACAAGAACCGTCAGGAGGGCGTCGACCCCGATACCGGCAAGCACGTCGGCGAGGGCGTCGACTTCGTCGACTATCTGACCGCCGGTGTCTCCATATACACCCGCAAGGGAGACACCCAGGGCATAAAGACCTGGGACGACCTGTGCGGCAAGAAGCTGGCCGTGCAGCGCGGTACCACCTCGGACGACCTGGCCAAGAAGCAGGCCGAGAAGTGTCCGAAGGGCGAGAAGCTCTCCATCGAGGCGTTCGACGACAACCAGCAGGCCCAGACCCGGCTGCGCTCGGGCGGCGTGGACGCCGTGTCCGCCGACTTCCCGGTCGCCGCGTACGCCGTGAAGACCTCCGGCGGCGGCAAGGACTTCGAGCTGGTCGGCGACCAGGTCGAGGCGGCCCCGTACGGCATCGCGGTCTCCAAGAACGAGACCCAGCTGCGGGACGCCCTCAAGGCGGCGATGGACGCGCTCATCAAGAACGGCGAGTACCAGAAGATCCTCGAGAAGTGGGGCGCCCAGGACGGCGCCGTCAAGCAGGCCGTCGTCAACGGCGGCAAGTGACCCGCGACCTGCAAGCAGCGGCCACCGAGAGGCACTCCCCGTGACTGACATCGACAAGACGGCGGGTCCGAAGGACGCGCCCCCGGCCGGCGCCGAGGCCATCAAGGCCATCCCGGTCCGGCACTACGGACGGTACGTCACCGCCGTCATCGCGATCGCGGTCCTCGTCGCGATCGTTTACGCGTTCGCCCAGGGCAAGATCAACTGGCACGCGGTTCCCGACTACTTCTTCGACGACCGGATCATGACCGGTGTCGGCAAGACCCTCCTGCTGACGGTCCTGTCGATGCTGATCGGCATCGTCGGCGGCATCATCCTGGCGGTGATGCGGCTGTCGAAGAACCCGGTGACCTCGGCGATCGCCTGGTTCTACATCTGGTTCTTCCGCGGCACCCCGGTCCTGGTCCAGCTGTTCCTGTGGTTCAACCTGGGCCTGGTCTTCGAGTACATCAACCTGATGCCGATCTACAAGGACTACTGGTCGAGCTTCATGACGCCGCTGCTGACGGCGCTGCTCGGCCTGGGTCTGAACGAGGCGGCGTACATGGCCGAGATCTGCCGGGCCGGTCTGCTCGCGGTGGACGAGGGCCAGACCGAGGCGGCCCACGCGCTCGGCATGAGCCACGGCAAGACCCTGCGCCGGGTGGTGATCCCGCAGGCGATGCGGGTGATCGTGCCGCCGACGGGCAACGAAGTGATCAACATGCTGAAGACGACCTCGCTCGTGGCGGCCGTCCAGTTCTCGGAACTCTTCCGCTACGCCCAGGACATCGGCCAGAACTCCGGCGCCCCGGTGGAGATGTACTTCCTCGCCGCGGCCTGGTACCTGATCATGACCTCGGTGCTGAGCGTGGGCCAGTACTACCTGGAGCGGTACTACGCCCGCGGCTCCAGCCGCACCCTCCCCCCGACCCCGTGGCAGAAGGTGAAGAAGAATCTGACGACCTTCTCCAGCAGGAAGGTCACGGCATGACCGACAAGCTGAGCAAGACGCAGGACGCCCCGGCCCGGGACGCGGTCCCCATGGTCAGGGCGGAGGGCGTGCATAAGTCCTTCGGCCAGGTCGAGGTGCTCAAGGGCATCGACCTGGAGGTGAAGCCGGGCGAGGTGTTCTGCCTGATCGGCCCCTCCGGCTCCGGCAAGTCGACCTTCCTGCGCTGCATCAACCACCTGGAGAAGATCAACGCCGGGCGGCTGTACGTCGACGGCGAGCTGGTCGGCTACCGCCAGCAGGGCGACAAGCTGTACGAGCTGCGGGACCGCGAGGTCGCCATGAAGCGGCGCGACATCGGCATGGTCTTCCAGCGCTTCAACCTGTTCCCGCACATGACGGCCGTGGAGAACGTCATGGAGGCGCCGGTCCAGGTGAAGGGGGCAAGCCGTGGCGAGGCCCGGGAGCGGGCCATGCAGCTGCTGGAGCGCGTGGGCCTGGCCGACCGGGCCGGGCACTACCCCTCCCAGCTCTCCGGCGGCCAGCAGCAGCGGGTGGCGATCGCCCGGGCGCTGGCGATGGAACCGAAGCTGATGCTGTTCGACGAGCCGACCTCGGCCCTTGACCCGGAGCTGGTCGGTGACGTCCTGGACGTCATGCGGGACCTCGCCGAGTCGGGCATGACCATGGTCGTCGTGACCCACGAGATGGGCTTCGCCCGCGAGGTGGGCGACAGCCTGGTCTTCATGGACGGCGGTGTGGTGGTCGAATCCGGCCACCCCAGGGACGTGCTGACCAACCCGCGGCACGAGCGGACGCAGTCGTTCCTGTCCAAGGTGCTGTGAGCCGCGCGTGAGGGGCGGTACGGGCCGTCCGTGCCGCCCCTCACGCCCGTCCGCCTACTTCAGCGCGAGCAGCAGCGTGTCCGACGGGGAGCACCACACCGGCCTGGCCTCGGTGAACCCCTTCTCGCGCAGCACGCGCGCGTGCCACCGGGCGGAGGGCGTGTCGCCGTCCGCGTGCTCGCCGTAGATCTCGAAGCGGCGGGCGGTCGGCTCGGCGAGGACCGGGTCCTTCGCCGCCAGCTGCCACCAGTCGGCCCAGTCCAGGGCACCGTCCCGCCTGGCCTGTTCCATGCGGGCGTGCCGCTGGGCGCGCTCGGCCTCGTTGATCCGGGGGGTGGTCTCGTCGATCATGTGATCCGCGTTCATGAAGACACCGCCGTCGCGGACCAGTCCCGCGATCCGGCCGTAGAGGGCCGCGAGGGGTTCGGCGTGCAGCCAGTGCAGGGCGGTCGCGGTGAGCACCGCGTCGTAGGAGTCGTACGGCAGCTCGGCCGGCCAGTCGGGGTCCTTGAGGTCGGCGGTGACGAGCCGGACGCGGTCGTCGCCGTCGAAGGTGCCGTGCGCGATGGCGAGCAGCGCCGGGTCCAGGTCGACGCCGGTGCTGGTGGCCTCGGGGAAGCGGCGGAGCAGCCGGGCGGTGATGCTGCCGGTGCCGCAGGCCAGGTCGAGCACGCGCGGTGCCGTGCCCACGAGCGCCTCGACCATGTCGAGCATGATCCGGAAGCGTTCCTCGCGGTCCGGCATGTACCACTCCTGCTGCCGGTCCCAGCTCTCCTGCCAGGCCGCCCAGTCGGTTCCGGTACTCGTCGTCATGAAAGCCGACTCCCCTCTCTCGCGTAATACCCTGGAAGCACGACCGGCTCTTACCCGACCGCAGATCCGACCATAAGACGCCCGCGTAAGGACTACAAGTGGAACTGGCCTATTACTCGGATTACGCCGTACGTCTCGTCAACACCGAGGAACCGGCCCGGGGCAAGGACACCCTGACCACGGTCGAGGCCGTCCGCGACCTCTTCGGCGTCAACGCGTCGGCCGCCCGCCGCGCCACGGAGGCCGACGTCACCCGCTTCCGCTCGGTCCGGGCGCGGCTGCGCGCGGTCTTCGAGGCCGCCGACCAGGGCGACGAGACCCTGGCCGTGGACCTGCTCAACTCGCTGCTGCTGGAGTTCCCGGTCAGCCCGCAGATCTCCGGGCACGACCACCGGGACGACGACGGCCGGCCGCTGTGGCACATGCACCTGGCCGACCACCCCTCCAACGCCACCGCCGGCTACGCGGCGATCGCGGCGATGGGCCTCGCCTTCCACCTCACCGAGTACGGCGTCGACCGCCTCGGCCTGTGCCAGGCGGCCCCGTGCCGCAACGCCTACCTGGACACCTCCACCAACCGCTCCCGCCGCTACTGCTCGGACCGCTGCGCCACCCGCGCCAACGTGGCCGCCTACCGTGCCCGCAAACGCCTGGAGGCCGACCGGTCGGGCAGCAACGGGCGGACCGCCGAGAGCGCCCAGCGCGCCAGCGCGAGCGGCGACCGCTGACCGGCTCCGGCCGGCCGGAACCGGAACAACGCCTTGCCCAGGATCAGTTCCTCGGGCACCACCCCGTAGTCCGTGCTGTCCCCGCCCGCGTACGGGTTGTCCCCGAGCACCCACCAGCCGCCGTCGCGCCGCTCCACCGCCCGCTTGACCACCAGCAGGTCCTGCTGGAAGGGATGGCGCAGGACCACCACGTCACCGGGCCGCACCACACCCCCGTACCGCACCAGCAGCTGGTCGCCGTGGTGCAGCGTGGGCACCATGGACGGGCCGGTCACCTCCGCCAGCCCGAAGGGCGCCGCCCCCCTTCCCCGCTCGGTCTCCTGCGACAGTTCCGGCATCCCCGGCACCTCCCCGGTCCGTTCCTCCACCAGTCTCAGTCTCACCCTGGACTTTTGTCCTAAGCCCTAGGGGGCAGCCGAGAAATCGCGTTCCTCAGGGAGTAATGTCGCACCTGAGAAGACGATCACGAGGAAGGAATGCTCCATGCTTTCCCGCCTGTTTGCCCCCAAGGTCAAGGTCAGCGCCCACTGCGACCTGCCCTGCGGCGTGTACGACCCGGCCCAGGCCCGCATCGAGGCGGAGTCGGTGAAGGCCGTCCAGGAGAAGATGGCCGGCAATGACGACCCCCACTTCCAGGCTCGCGCCACCGTCATCAAGGAGCAGCGCGCGGAGCTCGCGAAGCACCACGTCTCCGTGCTGTGGAGCGACTACTTCAAGGCGCCGCACTTCGAGAAGTACCCGGAGCTGCACCAGCTGGTCAACGACACCCTGAAGGCCCTCTCGGCCGCCAAGGCGTCCACCGACCCGGCGACCGGCCAGAAGGCTCTGGACTACATCGAGCAGATCGCGAAGATCTTCTGGGAGACCAAGCAGGCCTGACCGCCTGAGCACCTCCCGACCGCACCCGGTCCGCGGACCCGCGCCCACCACGGCGCGACCGCGGACCGGGTGCGGTTTTTTCCCGGTGACCCCGGACCCGGCTGTGGGAGGCTGGGCGGATGACGGCACTGGAGGACCTGAGACGGCTGCGGCGCGTGCGGGACCGTATGGACCGGGAGTACGCCGAGCCGCTCGACATGACCGAGCTGGCCCGCGACGCCCTGATGTCCCCGGGTCACTTCCAGCGCAGCTTCCGCAAGGCGTTCGGCGAGACCCCGTACGGCTATCTCATGACCCGCCGGATCGAGCGGGCCAAGACCCTGCTGCGCCGGGGCGACCTCACCGTGACCGAGGTGTGCCTCGCCGTCGGCTGCACCTCCCTCGGTTCCTTCAGTTCCCGCTTCACCGAGCTGGTCGGCGAGACGCCCAGCGCCTACCGCGCCCGCGACCACGAGGAGAGCGCCGCGATCCCGCCGTGCGTCGCCCGCAGGCTGACCCGGCCGCGCCGCCGCCCGTACTGAGGCGCGGGATGCCGGGCGGATCTAGGGTGAGCCCATGGACGTGAAACTCGCGCAGTGTTTCCTCGCGGTGGACGACCATGACAAGGCCATCGCCTTCTACCGCGATGTGCTGGGCATGGAGATCCGCAACGACGTGGGCTTCGAGGGGATGCGCTGGGTGACCGTGGGCTCCCCGCTGCAGCCGGACGTGGAGATCGTGCTGGAGCCGCCGGACGCCAGCCCGGACGCCTCGCCCGCGGACAAGCAGGCCCTGGGCGAACTCCTCGCCAAAGGCCTGTTGCGCGGGGTCATCTTCACCACGCCCGACTGCGACGCGCTGTACGAGCGGGTGCGGGAGTCCGGCGCCGACGTGCTCCAGGAGCCGATGGACCAGCCGTACGGGGTCCGGGACTGCGCCTTCCGGGACCCGGCGGGCAACCAGCTCCGTTTCATCGAACGCCCGGCGAGCTGACGCGACCGGCCGGGCGGTGGACCGGCCCGGTTCAGCCCCAGGGTTCAGCCCCAGGGCTCCACGTCCACCACGGCCTCGGCCGGCAGGGGCCCGTACAGGTGCGGGAACTCCTCCCCGCCCGGCTCGACGGCCTCGTAGCGCACCGGCGCCCCGGCCCGGGCCGGGTCCACGACCAGGACGACCAGCTCGTCGGGGCCGTCGTAGCCGCCGTAGAGGAATTCGGCGACGCGTGGGAGCTGCTCGCGGCTGGAGAAGTGGATGAAGCCCTCCTCCCGCAGGGTGCGCCCCCGGGTGGACAGCTCGTAGGCACCGCGCTCACGCGCCGCCTCCCACAGGGAGCGTTCGGTGATGTGCAGGATGTACGGCAGTTTCGGCATCCACCCACGCTACGGCCTCCCCGGCCGCCGACCCGCCCCGGTTCACGGCGTCCCCGGCCACTCCGTCGCTCGGCCGCGGCCGTTCCGCATCCCGGCGGGCCGGCCCGGGCCATGGGGAGGACCAGGGTCGGATTCGGGCGCGGTGGGACGTCCGGTGCCGGCGTTGGCCGGCCGGTCGCTCTCCGGGCCGTCGGAGCCGGTGTACGCCGCGCAGTCGGGGTTGCGGCACGGGCCGCGGCCCCAGACCGGCACCCAGGCGCCCAACGTCTTGTGCCGCTTGACGACCGTTTCCACGGGCTGTCCGCAGACGGGACAGACGGATTCCTCGCCGCCCATGCCCTCAGCGTAGGCGCCCTCGTCACATCCCGCCGCCCGGACCAGGAGCGGAAAGCGGTGGCCCCGCGCACTGTGGGGGTGCGCGGGGCCCCCGGCCGGAGCCTCCGTCGGCCGTGCGGGGTCAGGAGCCACACGGACCTCGAGACTCCGGGTCCTCCCGGCCGCCGGCCGGGACGGCGCTCAGCTGCTGCGCCGGGTGACGAACTCGGCGAGCGCCAGCAGACCGCCCGCCGCCTCCGGGTCGGGGACCGCGCGGGCCAGTTCCTGCATGGCACGGGCCATCCGGTCGGCCGCCTCGGCCTGCGCCCAGTCCCGGCCGCCGGCCCGCTCCACCGCCAGTGCCGTACGCGCGATCTCCCCGGCCTCCGCCTCCTCGGCGAGGTAGGGCTTCCCGTACAGCGCGGCCAGCTCGGACGCCTCCGGCGCGCCGGAGGTGAGCGCCGCCACCACCGGCAGGGACTTCTTGCGGGCGGCGAGATCCGCGCCGGCCGGCTTGCCGGTGTGCCGCGGGTCTCCCCATATACCGATCACGTCGTCGATCAGCTGGAAGGCGAGCCCGGCCTGACGGCCGAAGCCGTCCAGGGCGGCCACCTCCTCCGCACCGGCTCCCGCGTACAGCGCGCCGAGCGCGCACGCGCAGCCCAGCAGCGCGCCGGTCTTGGCCTCGGCCATGGCGAGCACCTCGTCCAGCGTCACCGCGTCCGGAGCGCGCTGCTCCAGGTCGGTGTCCGCGTGCTGGCCCTCGCACAGCTCCACCACGCAGGCCGCGAGCCGGGCCGCGGCCGGGACGGAGGCCGGGTGCGGGTCCTCGGCGAGCAGCCGCAGGGCCAGCGCCTGGAGGGCGTCCCCGGCGAGGATCGCGTCGGTGTCCCCGAACACGGTCCAGGCCGTCGGCCGGTGCCGGCGGGTGGTGTCCCGGTCCATCACGTCGTCGTGCAACAACGTGAAGT
>NZ_JACBWZ010000186.1 GCF_013870595.1 Streptomyces sp. WELS2
CCTGGCCGCTTAAGCGGGACAGCGGGACAGCGGGACAGCGGGAATGGGCCGGCTCCTCCTCGGCGGGGGGCCGGCCCGTGACCGTTCCCGCACCCCTGCGGGTCCCTACAGTCCCTGCGGGTGCGCGTCCTAGAGCCCCTGCGGGTGCGAGAAGAACCGCTGCGGGTCGTACTGCTTCTTCACCTTGTCCAGCCGCGCCGCCGCGTCCCCGTAGTACGCCTTCTTCCAGTTCTTCAGCGTGGGGTCGGTGTAGTTCTGGTAGGCCGCGCCGGAGGCGTACGGGGCCATCGCCTTGTGCGCCGACGTCAGCCAGGCCTGGGCCGTGGTGCCGGTGGCGCCCGCGCCCCAGGAGGCGATGTACTGGGCCAGCATCCGCGAGCGGCGGTGGACGAAGGCGGTCGCGGTCGGGGAGACGCGGTTGACCGCGCCGCCGAGCGCCGTGAAGGCGATGCTGCCGGCGCCGCCGCGCACCGAGGCGATCTGGTGGAGCACGCTCTGGATGCCGGCCGCGGACAGCGAGCGGTCGAAGAAGTCGGAGCGGGCCGCGTACGTCTCCCGGCCGAGCCGGCCCTGCGGGGAGCGGCCCGGGGTGGAGCCCGGCAGGTGGCACTGGGCGTCGGTGGAGAAGGAGGAGCAGCCGGCGTAGATCTCCATGGCCTCCTCGTAGCCGCGGCGGCGCAGCGAGACCGAGCGGGCGTCGGCGCCGGCCAGGTGGGCCAGGCGGTCCACGGCGTTCTGCAGTTCGCGGTAGGTGCCGAGGGAGAAGCAGGAGACGGAGACGGTCGGGGTGTGGCCCGGTGAGCAGGCCAGGTGCAGGGAGGACCAGATCTCGTCGGGCTGCGAGGGGCCCCACTCCTGCCAGGCCTTGAGCACCTTGGCGGCCTTGGACCAGGGCCAGGTCAGATGGGCGGTGACGGCCTGCGGCGCGGGGTGGGTGCGGAAGTGCAGCTCGGTGACGACGCCGAAGTTGCCGTTGCCCGCGCCGCGGAGCGCCCAGAACAGGTCGGCGTGGTGACCGGTGTCGGCGGTGAGCTGGGTGCCGTCGGCGGTGATCAGGGTGGCCTGGGTGAGGCTGTCGCAGGTCAGGCCGTAGGCGCGGGAGGCGACGCCGTGGCCGCCGCCGAGTACCAGGCCGGAGACGCCGACGCTGGGGCAGGAGCCGGCGGGTATGGTCACGCCCTTCGCGGCGAGCGCGCGGTAGACGTCGATCAGCTTGGCGCCCGCGCCGACGACGGCCTGGCCGCCGCCGACCCGGATGCGGTTCAGCCGGGACACGTCGACGATCAGCCGCTGGTCGCCGGAGGAGTAGCCGGCGTAGGAGTGGCCGCCGTTGCGGATGGCGACCTTGACGCCGTGCGCGCGGGCGTACGCCAGGGTGGTGCGGATGTCCGCGGCGTGCGCCACGTAGGCGACCGCGGCCGGTTTCAGGCCGTCGAAGCGGGTGTTGTAGAGCTGGTGGGCGGACTTCCAGGAGGCGTCGCCGGGCCGGACGAGGGTGCCGTCCAGGTCCCGGGCGAGGGCCGTCCAGTTCGCGGCGGCCCCGGCCGGGCCGCTGGTCCGCAGTGCGGCGAGGGAGGTCGCGCCCGTGAGGGAGGCGGAGGGCGTGGAGGAGTCCCCGCCCGCCGCGCACGCGGTGAGCGCGGTCGTCGCCAGGGCGGCCGTACCGCCCGAGATGAACGTACGCCGTTCCATGTCCGTCGCCCTTTCCTCGGCTCTCGAGGTACGAGACGGCGCCCCGCGCCACGGGGTTCCGCCGAACGGGTGAGGAACGGCGCACGGGTGTTCGTGCGGGCGACTCGTCGGAACCTCCATGTGCCCTCCCCGTGAGCATTCCGTGACCTAACCGGGCCGACGGCAGGGGTTCACTCTGCGTTCATTTCTGGCCATCGGCGGCTTCACCTGTTCTGCCTAATTTCGGCCGTACCCGGTGCGGAGTGCGGCATGGATTGCGCTCGCGCGCACCGCACCCACTTACCTCGCGCGCCGCCGATCGCGGCGGCTCCTGGAAGGACTCCCGAAAGTGAAGCTTCAGCGCAAGAACCGGCTGCGCGCCCTCTCTCTCGGTGCTGTCGCCGTCTCCAGCGCCCTGGCCCTGACGGCGTGCGGCTCCGACGACAACGGCGACGGCAACGCCTCGGGTGGCTCGACGGCCACCACGAGCGCGAGCTCCGTCAAGTGCGACGACGCCAAGGGCCAGCTGCTCGCGGACGGCTCCTCGGCGCAGAAGAACGCGATCGACGCCTGGACCAAGGTCTTCTCCCCGGCCTGCAAGGTGCAGATCAACTACAAGGGCGCCGGCTCCGGTGCCGGTGTCACCTCCTTCACCCAGGGCCAGATCGCGTTCGCCGGTTCCGACTCCGCGCTGAAGCCCGACGAGGTCACCGCCTCCAAGAAGGTCTGCAACGGCGGCCAGGGCATCGACCTGCCGATGGTCGGCGGCCCGATCGCCCTCGGCTACAACGTCCCCGGCGTGGACAACCTCGTCCTGGACGCCCCGACGATCGCCAAGATCTTCGACAGCAAGATCAAGAACTGGAACGACGAGGCGATCAAGAAGCTCAACCCCGGCGCGAAGCTCCCCGACCTGAAGATCCAGGCCTTCCACCGCTCCGAGGACTCCGGCACCACGGACAACTTCACCAAGTACCTGCTCGCCACCACGCCCGAGAACTGGAAGTACTCCGGTGGCAAGGCCTGGCAGGCGCAGGGCGGCCAGGCGGCCTCCGGCTCGGCCGGCGTGGCCCAGGGCGTCAAGCAGAACTCCGGCGCCATCGGCTACTTCGAGCTGTCCTACGCCAAGGGCATCGACACCGTCGCCATCGCCACCGGCGCCAAGACCCCGGTGAAGCCGTCCACCGAGTCGGCCACCGCGGACATCGCCGCCGCCAAGGTCGTCGGCACCGGCAAGGACCTGGCGCTCCAGCTCGACTACAAGACCAAGGCCGAGGGCGCCTACCCGATCACCCTGGTCACCTACGAGATCGTCTGCGACAAGGGCAACAAGGCCGACTCCCTGCCCGCCACCAAGGCGTTCCTGCGCTACATCGCCAGCGAGGACGGCCAGAAGGTGCTGGCGCAGAACGACTACGCCCCGATCCCCGACGAGATCATCGCCAAGGTCCGCACCACCATCGAGGGCCTGAGCTGACCTGATCCGTGAGTGTGCGGTCCGGCGCCCACCCGGCCCGGGCCGCACCGTCCGGTGCACCGCCGCCATGAGCCGCGCCCCCGGCGGGGGCCGCGGCTTAGCAGACCGGAGAACCCGATGGACATATCGACGACAACCGACGTTCCTCCCCCCGCCTCCCCGCCCCCGCCCGCCGAACGCAAGCGCGCGGCCCGGGGCGCCACCCGGCCCGGCGACCGCATCTTCCTCGGCCTGTCGCGCGGCTCCGGCATCCTGCTGCTGGTGATCATGGCCGCGATCGCGGTCTTCCTCACCTACCGCGCCTCCCTCGCGATCAGCAGGGACCACGGGAACTTCCTGACCACCTTCGAGTGGAACACCAACCTCACCCCGCCGAGCTTCGGCATCGCGGTGCTGGCCTTCGGCACGATCGTCTCCTCGGTGATCGCCATGGTCATCGCGGTCCCGGTCGCCGTCGCGATCGCGCTGTTCCTCACCCACTACGCCCCGCGCCGGCTCAGCGGCCCGATCGCCTACGTGATCGACCTGCTCGCCGCCGTGCCGTCCATCGTCTACGGCCTGTGGGGCGCCCTGATCCTCGTGCCGCACCTGCGCGGCCTGTACGGCTGGCTGGACACCTACCTCGGCTGGACCGGGATCCTCTCCTGGGAGGAGGGCGCTCCGCGCACCATGCTCGCCGTCGGCATCCTGCTGGCGATCATGATCCTGCCGATCATCACCAACGTCAGCCGTGAGGTGTTCCGGCAGGTCCCGCGGATGCACGAGGAGGCCGCCCTGGCCCTCGGCGCCACCCGCTGGGAGGTCGTCCGGATGTCCGTCCTGCCCTTCGGCCGCTCCGGTGTGATCTCCGCGTCGATGCTCGGCCTCGGCCGCGCCCTCGGCGAGACGATGGCCGTGGCCACCGTGCTCTCCCCGGACTACGACATCCACGCCAGCCTGCTGAACCCCGGCGGCGGCACCTTCGCCCAGAACATCGCCAGCAAGTTCGGCGAGGCCACCGAGCAGGGCCGGGACGCGCTGATCGCCTCCGGCCTGGTCCTCTTCGTCATCACCCTGCTGGTCAACGGCGCGGCCCGCGCGATCATCGCCCGCCGCAAGGAGTACTCGGGGGCCAACGCATGAGCACCGCAGCCGTCACCGACAAGCGCCCCGGCTCGCTGAGCGGCGCCCGGCTGCCCAGGTGGTCCCCCTGGGCGATCGCCGCCGGGTCCGCCGCCGTCGCCGTGGGCATCGGCCTGGGCGCGGACCTGGGCAGCAAGGTCCAGTGGGGCCTGATCGCCGCGATCCTGTTCGTCCTCGGCACCTACGGCATCGCCGCCCGGGTGGAGGGCCGCCGGCAGGCCAAGGACCGGGTCGCCACCTCGCTGGTCTGGGTCGCCTTCCTGCTCGCCGTCGTCCCGCTGGTCTCCCTGGTGTGGACGACCGTCTCGCGCGGCGTGAAGGTGCTCGACGTGCACTTCCTCACCCACTCCATGGGTGTCGTCGCCGACTCCGAGCCCGGCGGCGGCATCTACCACGCCATCATCGGCAGCCTGGAGCAGGTGGGCCTCGCCACCCTCATCGGCGCCCCGATCGGCGTGCTCACCGCCGTCTACCTGGTGGAGTACGGTCGCGGCCGGCTCGCCCAGGCGGTGACGTTCTTCGTCGACGTCATGACGGGCATCCCGTCGATCGTCGCGGGCCTGTTCATCCTCAGCCTGATGCTCATCCTGGAGCTGGACCCGTTCGGCTTCGCCGGTTCGCTGGCCCTGGCCATCCTGATGATGCCGGTCGTCGTCCGCTCCACCGAGGAGATGCTCAAGCTCGTCCCGAACGAACTGCGCGAGGCCTCCCTGGCCCTCGGCGTGCCCAAGTGGCGGACCATCCTGAAGGTCGTCCTGCCGACCTCCATCGGCGGCATCACCACCGGTGTCATGCTCGCCATCGCCCGGATCGCGGGCGAGACCGCGCCGGTGCTGCTGCTGGTGTTCGGCAACCCCTTCATCAACACCAACCCGTTCGAGGGCGCGCAGGCGTCGCTGCCGCTGTACATCTACCAGCAGTACGCGGCGGGCAACGACGCGGCGTACGACCGCGCCTGGTCGGCGTCCCTCACGCTGATCGCCTTCGTGATGATCCTCAACCTGGTGGCCCGCGGCATCGCCCGCTGGAAGTCCCCGCGCTGACCCGCCGCGGCCACCCGCCGCCTGGCCGGCCGCCGACGCGGCCCCACAGCGACCGAGCTTGAATTTCCTGGAAGTGAAGCAGACATGGCCAAGCGAATCGACGTAAGCGGGCTCACCGCCTACTACGGCTCCCACAAGGCGATCGAGGACATCTCGATGACGGTCGAGCCGCGCTCGGTGACGGCGTTCATCGGCCCCTCCGGCTGCGGCAAGTCGACGTTCCTGCGCACCCTGAACCGGATGCACGAGGTGACCCCCGGCGGGCGCGTCGAGGGCAAGGTGCTCCTGGACGCCGAGGACCTGTACGGCGCCGGGGTCGACCCGGTGTCCGTGCGCCGCGAGGTGGGCATGGTCTTCCAGCGCCCGAACCCGTTCCCCACGATGTCGATCTTCGACAACGTGGCGGCGGGCCTGCGGCTGAACGGCAACTACAAGAAGAGCGAGCTGAACGACATCGTCGAGAAGTCGCTCAAGGGCGCGAACCTCTGGAACGAGGTCAAGGACCGGCTGAACAAGCCGGGCTCCGGACTCTCCGGCGGCCAGCAGCAGCGCCTGTGCATCGCCCGGGCGATCGCGGTCGAGCCGAAGGTGCTGCTCATGGACGAGCCGTGCTCGGCCCTGGACCCGATCTCCACGCTCGCCATCGAGGACCTGATCGGCGAGCTGAAGGACCGGTTCACCATCGTCATCGTGACCCACAACATGCAGCAGGCGGCGCGGGTCTCGGACCGTACGGCGTTCTTCAACCTGGCCGCGGTGGGCCAGCCGGGCCGGCTGGTGGAGATCGACGACACCGAGCGGATCTTCTCCAACCCGTCGGTGCAGGCCACGGAGGACTACATATCCGGCCGCTTCGGCTGACCGGCACCCCGTCCCGGCCCGCCGGGACGGGAGGGACCCCTCGCGGTGCTGCATGGCGGTGCCACCGCGGGGACGCAGAAGGGCCCGCCCCCAGCTCCCGGGGGCGGGCCCGTCGCGTTCGTCCGGCGGGGTCCTACAGGGCCACCAGCTTCACGATGCCGAAGGCCAGGGCCGCGACCAGGGCGGCGGCCGGCATGGTGATGAACCAGCCCAGGACGATGTTCTTGGCCACGCCCCAGCGGACCGCGTTGACCCGCTTGGTCGCGCCCACGCCCATGATCGCCGAGGTGATGACATGGGTCGTGGAGATCGGCGCCTTGAAGATGAACGCGGTGGTGAACATGATCGACGCGCCGGTGGCCTCGGCCGCGAACCCCTGCGGCGGGTCCAGCTCGATGATCTTGCGGCCCAGGGTGCGCATGATCCGCCAGCCGCCCGCGTAGGTGCCCAGGGACAGCATCACCGCGCAGACGATCTTCACCCAGACCGGGATCGGGTCGCCGAACGTCTCGTGGCCGGAGATCACCAGGGCCAGCACCACGACACCCATCGTCTTCTGGGCGTCCTGGAGGCCGTGGCCGAGCGCCATGCCGGCGGCCGAGACGGTCTGGGCGATGCGGAAGCCCCGCTTGGCCTTGTGCGGGTTGGAGCGCCGGAACAGCCACATGATCGCCGTCATGACCAGGTAGCCGACGATCAGGCCGACGAAGGGGGAGACGAACATCGGGATGACGATCTTCTCGAGCACCCCGCTCCACAGCACGTCCGTGCCGCCCGCCAGCGCCGCTCCCACCATGCCGCCGAACAGGGCGTGCGAGGAGGACGAGGGCAGGCCGAAGTACCAGGTGACCAGGTTCCAGACGATCGCGCCGACTAGGGCCGCGAAGAGGATGCCCATCCCCGTCGAGCCCTGAGGGGTCTCGATCAGGCCCTCGCTGACCGTCTTGGCGACGCCGGAGCCCAGGAAGGCGCCGGCCAGGTTCATCACGGCCGCCATGGCGAGCGCCGCCCGCGGGGTCAGCGCCCGCGTCGACACCGAGGTGGCGATGGCGTTCGCCGAGTCGTGGAAGCCGTTCGTGTACGTGAAGAAGAGCGCGACCGCTACGGTCACGATCAGGGCGAAGGTGTCCATCGACGCCTCAGGACTCCTTGACGGCGATGGTCTCCACCGTGTTCGCCACGTGCTCGAACGCGTCCGCCGCCTCTTCGAGGACGTCCACGATCTGCTTGAGCTTCAGCACCTCGATGGCGTCGTACTTGCCGTTGAAGAGGTGGGCGAGCAGCTTGCGGTGGATCTGGTCGGCCTGGTTCTCCAGCCGGTTGACCTCGATCCAGTACTCGGTGAGGTTGTCCATGGTGCGCAGGTTCGGCATGGCCTCGGCCGTCAGCTCCGCCGCGCGGGCCAGGACCTCGATCTGCTGCTCGACGCCCTTGGGCAGTTCCTCGACGTTGTACAGGACGACCAGGTCGACGGCTTCCTCCATGAAGTCCATGATGTCGTCCAGGGAACCGGCGAGGGCGTAGATGTCCTCCCGGTCGAACGGCGTGATGAACGAGGAGTTCAGCTGGTGGAAGATCGCGTGCGTGGCGTCGTCACCTGCGTGTTCCGCGGCCCGCATACGCTCTGCGATCTCGGCCCGGGCGGAGGGGTCCGCCCCGAGCAGTTCCATCAGGAGTTTCGAGCCCGTGACGATGTTGTCCGCGGACGCGGCGAACATGTCGTAGAAGCTCGTCTCCCTGGGGGTCAGACGAAAGCGCACGTGGGGTCCTCGGGGTGCTTCGGTTTCGGTCAGGCTGATGCTAGGCGCATCATCCGGCCACGGCTAACGGGCCGCATCCCAGTGTCGCCCATCGGGCGCGGTGATGAGCACAGGGGCGTACGAAGGCCCCCTTACCCCGCAAAGTTCGTTACCATATACCCAGTAGGGGTATCTATCCCTTTTGTCCGCAGCTCGTCCCGAGACGGAGGCCCGCGATGACGACGACGACCGAGGCCGGCGCCACGCACGGCTACCACAAGCAGAAGGACGAGCACCTCAAGCGGCTGCGCCGCATCGAGGGGCAGATCCGCGGCCTGCAGCGGATGGTGGACGAGGACACCTACTGCATCGACATACTCACGCAGGTCTCCGCCTCCACCAAGGCCCTGCAGTCCTTCGCGCTCCAGCTGCTGGAGGAGCACCTGCGGCACTGCGTGGCGGACGCGGCCCTCAAGGGCGGCGACGAGATCGACGCGAAGGTGGACGAGGCGACGAAGGCGATCGGCCGCCTGCTGCGCACCTGAGCGGCGGGGCGGTGCGGGGCGGGCTCAGTCCGGATTCCGTTCCTCGGCGACGCGCAGTACCTCGTCGATGCTCTCCAGGCTGAGCCGGTCCTCGGCGGCCGAGGCCGCGATGATCAGTTCTCCGCAGAGTTCGATCTCGGCGAGGGCCACGTGGTCCTGAACCGCCGTGCCGCCGACCGGAGCCACCCGCCTCACCTCTTCCCTGCCGTCACCGCCTTCCAGGGTAGGCAGTGGTATACACACCGC
Organism: Streptomyces sp. WELS2; assembly: GCF_013870595.1. GTDB lineage: Bacteria > Actinomycetota > Actinomycetes > Streptomycetales > Streptomycetaceae > Streptomyces. The sequence goes on from NZ_JACBWZ010000186.1 coordinate 8,705, forward strand.
GCATGGCACGGACGGGCTACTTACAAAGGGACGTCTGGTACTAGTGACTGGCCGGAATCAGCCGCTCTCGCCGGGCTCGTCCCCGGCGATCCGGCCCGTGTAGATGTCCGCCGGGGCCGGCAGCCGGATGTCCGCCGCCGTGCCGAAGCCGTACAGCAGCAGGGTGGAGGCGACCGCGACCGTGGCCTTGGCATGGCCGTTGGAGAAGCTGAAGCGCTGCCGGAGCTTGCGGAGGCGGCCCTGGTCGTCCAGGTAGGCGTCGAACGGCACCCGGGCCGTGGCGAAGCCTTTCGCCGCCGCGGCCAGCGCCGCCCGGTTCCCGGCCGAGGCGTACCGGGCCGCGTGACCGAGGTCGGCGGTGCCCCGGTAGTGGCGTACGGCCGTCCCGGCCACCTCGGTACGGCCCACGAAGGTCGCCTCGCGGGCCCCGCGCAGCAGCTCGGCCGCCACGTACGGGTCGGTGGCGCCGCCGGTGACCAGATTGCCGTCGGACAGCGTCGCCGTCTCCACCCGCACCCACTTGTCGGCGGGCACGCCCGCGCCCCGGTTCTTCATGTACAGCGCGCCCGGGGTGAGGAGTTCGGTGATGGGCCGGTGCCCGGCGGTGCCGGTGGGGTCCGCGGGGAGCATCACGGTGAGCCGGCCGAGGAGCCGGCGGTAGTCGTAGACGCCCCGGCCCCGGATGGTGACGCGGGTGCCGCCGGTGGCCATCTCCATCGAGGTGCCGGCCTTGGAGCTGCCCGCGTCCCGCAGCG
>NZ_JACBWZ010000187.1 GCF_013870595.1 Streptomyces sp. WELS2
GGTACGGAACGCGTACGCCGTGGAAGGAGACGGCCGCCCAGTCGAGGGGGAGGATCGCCGGTTGCCGGCTCCGGAGGGGAGCCGGACGGCGGGCGGGGAGCCGAACGGGGGATTCCCGGTCGCTGGATGCCCGCCGTCCGGGGGTTCAGCGGGCCGCGAGGGCCCCTTCCTCCTCACTGCCGGGCGCGGGCACGGCGGCGGGCGCCGGCTGCCGCCGCAGGGCCAGTGTGACGAGCAGACCGACGACCATGCCGGCCGCGGTGAGCATCACGACGAGGAACTCGCCGTCCGCCTGGGCCGCCTTCAGCGCCTGGCCCGCCTTGCCGTCGGTGCCGATCTCGGCGATGACGGTGAAGATCGCCAGGCCGATGGCGTTGCCGATGTTCAGCGCGGTCGAGGCGATGCCGTTCGCCACGCCCTGCTCCTGCGGTGCGGTGCCGGTGGCGGCGGCGATCCACATCGCGGTCCAGACGATGCCCTGGCCGACGCCGGACACGATCAGTCCGGGCACCAGCACGGCGTAGCCGGCGTCGGCGTCGAAGCCGAAGGCGAGGCCGGCCGTGCCGGCGATACCGACGACGAAGCCGATGATCAGCGTGGTGCGGGTGCCGATCCGGCTGGCGAACCGCTCGCCGAGCTGGGTGCCCGTGGCGATCGCGAGCGACGGGATCAGGAAGCCGAGGCCGGTCTGCAGGGCGCTGTAGCCGTGCACGCTCTGCATCAGGACGGTGAGGAAGTACGGCAGGACACCGAAGGTCGCCATGTAGAGGAAGGTGACGAGCATTCCCACGGTGAGGTTGCGGTTCCGGAACAGCCGGAACGGCATCAGGGGGTCGGAGCTGCGCGACTCGACCAGGGCGAAGAACGCGAGCAGCACGACGGCGAGGACGAAGGCGCCCACCACCAGGCCGTCGCCCCAGCCCCGCTCGGGACCCTCGACGAGGGCGAACACCAGCAGTGTGGCTCCGCCGGTGACGGTGAGGGAGCCGGGGAAGTCGAACTTGCGGCGCTCGGTGCGGGCCGGGTCACGCGGGATGACGAACAGGGCGCACAGCGCGACCAGGCCGCCGAAGGGAACGTTGACGAAGAAGACCGACGGCCAGCCGAAGTTCTCCGTCAGCACACCACCGAGGAGGGCGCCGATGGTCAGCCCGCTGGCCCCGGCGCCGCCCCAGACCGCGAGGGCCCGGTTCCGCTTGGGGCCCTCCTCGAAGAGGGTGTTGATCAGCGACAGGGTGGACGGCAGCAGCAGGGCACCGGCGATGCCCTGGACGGCGCGGGCCACGACGATGATCTCGGGGCTGGGCGCGAGTCCGCCGGCCAGCGACGACGCGGCGTACATCGTCAGGGCGAGGACGAACATCCTGCGCCGGCCGAGCAGGTCCGCCGCGCGCCCGCCGAACAGCAGGAAGCCGCCCGCGAAGACGACGTAGGCGCTGACCACCAGCTGCTGGGTCTGGCCGGGGAAGCCGAGCTCCTTACCGATCTCGGGCAGCGCCACGAACACGATGTTCAGGTCGAGGCCGTAGAGCAGCTGCGCGAGGGCCAGCAGCGTCAGGATCCAGCCCAAGTGGCGTGGGGCGCCGCCCGAGCTTCCTTGGATCGGCACTGATGCAGAGGACATGACAGAAGTGCCCCTTCTGGATCCGAGGGTGTGGTTCTTGGAGCTGTGGAACGTGCGTTCTCCCATGGCTCGGAAGCCCGGGCGGCGCGCCCGGCAGCCCGGACGGCGCCACATCGTCACGACTGTTCGTATTCTTACGTACGTTGCTTCGTTCGGCAACCTTAGTACAGTCGAACCGTCGCCGCTCGTCGACCGGACCGTCCGGGCGGGCGCGCCGAGAGGAGATCCATGCGGGCGATCAGCTCCCGAGGGGAGCCGGCAGGGGCGCCGGAGCGGCGGTCCGGCGCCTGGGAACGACGCGAACGATCCGCAAGCGCCCAGGTGATGGAAAGTTTGAATATCGCGGTACTGTGGGAATATGAGCCGCCATCCAGACCGCGACCAGATCCGGATCGAAAGCGTGCTGTCCGCGCTGGGCAGCCCCGTACGACTCGCCGTCGTCCGTGTGCTCGACGCGGGCGGGGAACACAACTGCGGCAGCGTCCTGGGACTGCTGGGGATCACCGCCAAGTCCACGATGACGCATCACTGGCGCGTACTGCGCGAGAGCGGGGTCATCTGGCAGCACCCCTCCGGCAGGGAGAACCTGCTGTCCCTGCGCCGCGACGACCTCGACGCGCGCTACCCGGGCCTCCTGGACGCCATCCTGGCGGGCGCCGACGGCGACGAGGCGCTGGAGAAGGCCCGGCGCCTGGTCTCCGCCGGCCGGGACCGATCCGAAACCTGACCTGCGCATCCGGGACCGGCACGGCCCACGCCTCCTCCACAGCGGGTGCGCAGCGCTGCGACCTGTCGTCACTGCCACCCCTGTGAGGAGCCGCCCCATGCGATTCGGCATCTACAGCGTCGGGGACGTCACGCCCGACCCCACCACGGGCCGTGTCCCGACCGAGCACGAGCGGATCAAGTCGATGGTCCGGATCGCGCTCGAGGCGGAGGAGGTGGGGCTCGACGTCTTCGCCACCGGCGAGCACCACAGCCCGCCCCATGTGCCCACGTCCCCGACGACGCTGCTCGGCTACATCGCCGCGCGCACCGAGCGGATCATCCTGTCCACCGCGGTCACCCTGATCACCACGAACGACCCCGTGAAGATCGCCGAGGACTACGCGTTCTCACAGCACCTGGCCGACGGACGCGTGGACCTGGTGCTCGGCCGGGGCAACACCGCCCCGGTCTACCCGTGGTTCGGCAAGGACATCCGGCTGGACATCCCCCTCGCGCTGGAGAACTACGCGCTGCTGCACCGGCTGTGGCGGGAGGAGGAGGTGAACTGGCACGGCAGGTTCCGTACGCCGCTGAGCCACTTCACCGCCACGCCCCGGCCGCTGGACGGCGTGCCCCCGTTCGTCTGGCACGGCTCGATCCGCAGCCCGGAGATCGCGGTGCAGGCCGGTCACTACGGCTGCACGGCGTGGTGGCAGGCGCTGACCGACGGAGGACCGGCCCGGCCCGTCCGGCAGCAGGACGTGCCCGCACCCTGCCATCAGGCCTGACCGGGAGCCCGGGGTCGCCGGGGGCCGCGCGGCACGGTGTGCGGTGCCTCCCGCCCTGCGGCCCCCGGAAAGCGGGCCACCCGCGCGGAGGCCCCGGAGAGGTGGTCCGGCGGGATACGCCGCCGTGTTCTCCCGGCGGCCGGGCCGCGCCGGACCGACGACGCCGTTCCGTATGCGGTCGGGCCCGGTGCGCTCGTGGTCACCCGCGCACTTCAATAGGCAGGACACCGTTCGTGGCGCCGGCATGACTCCGGAGAAACGGTCCGGTACGCATGGAACGGCTTTTCCACCACCGGGGAGTACATGGTCGGCTCGGAGGCAAGCCGCCAATCAGCCCTGTGAACAGCGCTGCGGGTCAGTACACCCAGGCCGCGCGGGCCGCCCCCGCCCGGTGGTCCGCCTACCCCGCGTGCGCATCGGCCGCCAGTGGCCGCGGCCGGCGTGCCGGTGGTGTGTCCGGGTCCGGGTGGTGGGCGGGCGGGCGGTACGGCACAGCAGGTGCGTCCGGTTCGCCTTCTGCCGGGTGCGCGCGCCCGAGCCATTCCCGGTACGCCGGTGCCTCCCATGCCACCGCCCAGTATGCCTCCTCCAACTCCGGGTAGGCAGCGTCCAGTTCACGCTCCGAACGGGCCGCCAGCAGCAGCCGTACCCCGATCGGGTCGCCCTCCAGGGGACGGATCGCGAGATCCGGACGCACCGGGGCGGTCGGCTGGCTGACCGTGACCACCTCGCCGATGGCGGCCAGCGAGTACGCGGTGAGGTAGTCACCGTGCAGCATCTCGGAATCGAGTCCCGCAGCGCGCAGCGCCCGGCACAGGGCGTCCCACTCGCCGTCCACCGTGGAGTCGACCATCCAGCGGTCGCCGGCCAGGTCGGTGAGGCTGACCCGGGGCCGCGAGGCCGCCGGATGGTCCGCGGCGAGCGTGACGAACTGCGGTTCCCGCTCGACCAGCACGCGCAGGCACAGTCCGGGCGGCACGCGCAGCGGACTGCCCTCGACCTCGTGCACGAAGGCCATGTCGAGCCGGCCGGCCGCGACCATGCCCAGCAGCGCGTTGGCGGACACGCTCATCTGCAGCGTCGGCTCGACCCCCGGGCGCCGGGTCCGCAGCAGTCGTAGCCAGGCCGGGATGGCCCTGCTCGCCGTGGCCCCGATGCGCAGCTGGAACCCGCCGGCGGCACGGGCCGCCGCCGCCCTGGTCTCGGTGACGATCGCCGCGAACTCCGCCACCAGCGGCCTGGCCCGGCTGAGCACCGCCAGGCCCAGCGGGGTGGGCCGGCAGCCGGTGCGGGCGCGCACGAAGAGCTGAGCACCGAGCGCGCGCTCGATCCGTCGTAGCTGGGTGCTCAACGAGGGCTGTGCCAGGCCGAGTTCCCGGGCCGCTTTGTGCAGGCTGCCGGTGTCGGCGATGGCGCAGAGCACGCGCAGATGTCTCACCTCCAACTCCATGTGGGGAGCGTAGGGCGGTACCGGAGACGACACCAGATGTTCAAGTTACAAGGAAAGCGGACGAGTCGGTCGGCGATAGTCCGGAGCTATCCCCAAGTGCCATCATCCCCTGCCGTGTTGGGCTGCCGGAGACTCACTGGCAACCGATCGTTCAACCCCACAGGACGAGAAGGAGCCCCCCATGGCATCGTTCCGAAACAGCACCGGGTCGAAGAGCACCAGGAGACTTCTGGGCCTGGCCCTCGGTCTCGGGCTGGCCTCCGCCGCGCTCGGGACCGCGAGCCCGGCCGGCGCGCAGGACACCGCCGCGGCGCCCGCCCGCACCGTAGCCGCCGGTTACGTGGGCAGCGCCGAGGACGCCGGCGCCAAGGCGTTCTTCGACGCCGTGGTGAAGTCGGTCGCCAAGCGGCAGGCCGAGCAGCCCTCCCTGAAGGCGGTGACCGTCTACTACAACGCCTCGCAGGCCCCGAGCTTCCGCAACCAGATATCGAGCGCCGCCTCGATCTGGAACAGCTCCGTGTCGAACGTCAAGCTCCAGGCGACCTCCAGCGGCGGCGACTTCGCCTACTACGAGGGCAACGACTCGCGCGGCTCCTACGCCTCCACCGACGGTCACGGCAGCGGCTACATATTCCTGGACTACACGCAGAACCAGCAGTACGACTCCATCCGCGTCACCGCCCACGAGACCGGGCACGTGCTGGGCCTGCCCGACCACTACAGCGGGCCGTGCAGCGAGCTGATGTCGGGCGGCGGCCCCGGCCCCTCCTGCACCAACCGCTACCCGAACGCCACGGAGCGCTCCCGGGTCAACCAGCTGTGGGCCTACGGCCTCACCAAGGCTCTCGCGCAGGTGAACAAGGCGGGCTGAGCACCAGGGAACACCACGGGCCGGCTTCCCCACAGCCGGCCCACCACGGACCGCGGCCCGGGACCCGCGGTCCGTGGCACGGCACCAGCGGCCCACGGGGCGCCCCAGTGAACGGGCGAGGTCCTGTACGGCAAGGCCGCGGATAGCGAGGACGGGGGGGAGGACCGTCTGCGGGCGGCCGTGCGCGAGGTCCAGGAGGAGACGGCGCTGATCCTCGCCGCCCACCGGCCGAGCCCGGTGGTGTGGACCCGGCGGGCGCTCTTCAGGGTGGACGGCCGCGGGTTCGACCAGTACGAGGAGTACCCCTGGCCCGCGTCACGGCCGACGAGGCGCGCACGGTCGTGGTCACCACCGAGGAGGCCCGCTACGGGCACCGCCGGTGATCGCTGGACGAACTCGCCACCACCGGGCAGACCGTCCGCCCGAAGAGGCCGGCCTGGCATCCGAGCGCCTTGCCCGCGACCGGCGAGTCCCTTCCGCCGCCGGTTCACCTGGGCGGTTTCGACGAGGACGCCGAGCACGGCTGACGCGCCCCGGCGACAGCACGCCCGAGCCGGCGCGGCTACGCGGCCGGCCGCTCCGGGTGTGGGCCGAGCAGGCGGTCCAGTGCCCGCCGGATGCGGTCGGTGGCGTCCGGTGCCTCGAAGAGCTGGATCTCCTGGTTCAGGGCCATGAAGAGGCCGATCAGCTCGAACACGACCTGGTCCGGGTCGGTGTCCGCCGGCAGGTCGCCCGCCGCCACCGCCTTACGCGCCTCGGCGGCCAGCCGGCGCCGCCACACCCGGTACATCCGGGCCACGGCCTCGCGGACGGGGCCGCCGCGGGCGTCGAACTCGATGGACGCCGTGGTGAAGAAACACCCGCCGGGGAAGACGGCACGCCCGGCGTCCAGGTCCAGGTAGGCGATCCACGCCTCGCAGACGGCCCGCAGCCGGGGCAGCCCCGGCTCCACGTCCGCCGCGGGCTCCCACACCAGACGGGAGAACGCCACCGCCGCGCCCTCCAGAGTGGCCAGCTGAAGGGCCTCCTTGGTGCCGAAATGCCCGAGCACACCGGCCTTGCTCATCTTCAGGTCCGCGGCCAGCCGCCCGATCGTGAGCCCTTCGAGGCCGTCCCGCGAGGCGAGGGCGATACCGCGCTCGACGATGCGCTGCCGCGTCCTGCGGGCTTCGGCCACGGAATTGCGAGGGCTCATGCCCACCATCGTAGGCGAGGGGGGACCGCTTCAGCTTCCGACCGATCGGTTGCTATATTCCGGGCACCTGATGCCGAGCCGAGGAGATCACGCCGTGCCGGGAAGCCGTATCGCCGCCCTGGGCCACTACCAGCCGACGCGCGTCCTGACCAACGACGACCTGGCCACCATGGTCGACACCAGCGACGAGTGGATCCGGCGCCGTACCGGCATCGCCACCCGCCGCATCGCCGCCCCCGAGGAGTCGGTCACCGACATGGCGGCGGCCGCCGCGAGCAAGGCCCTGGCCGCGTCCGGGCTGGAGCCGGCCGACATCGGGCTGATCACCGTGGCGACCTGCTCGGCCATCGACCGCTGCCCCTCCATCGCCGCCCAGGTCGCCGGGCGCCTCGGTCTGCCCGCCCCGGTGGCCTTCGACCTCAACAACGGCTGCGCGGGCTTCTGCACCGCGCTGGCCTGCGCCGACCACTCGCTGCGCGCGGGCGCCGCCCGGCACGCCCTGGTCATCGGCGCCGAGAAGATGTCCGACGTCACCGACTGGACCGACCGCCGTACCTGCGTCCTGCTCGGCGACGGGGCGGGCGCCGCCGTGCTGAGCGCCTCCGCCGAGGAGGGGATCGGCCCGGTGTGCTGGGGCTCGGACCCCACCCGCGGTGACGCGGTCCGGCTCGTCGACGACTGGCACCCGCGCTTCGCCCAGGAGGGGCAGACCGTGTTCCGCTGGGCCACCGGCGAGTTGCCCGCCATCGTCCGCGAGGCCTGCGCGCGGGCCGGACTGACGCCGGCCGATCTGGCGGGCGTGGTCACCCACCAGGCCAATCTGCGGATCATCGACGCCGTCGTACGCCAACTCGACCTGCCCGAGAGCACGGTGATCGCCCACGACGTCGTGGAGTCCGGCAACACCTCCGCCGCGTCCGTCCCGCTCGCCCTGTCCAAGCTGACCGAGCGCGGCGAACTCCCGAGCGGTGGGCCGGTGCTGCTGCTCGCGTTCGGCGGGGGCCTGTCCTGGGCCGGTCAGGTGGTCACCTGCCCCTGAACACCACGCCGTCGACGGCCGGCCGGTCATATCTCTGTCACTTGTCACGCCTGTTCGATGCGCCCCCACCGCGCGCGGCACCTAAGGTGGTACGCACGCACAGCACTTCCGCACCGCACCTCCGCACGGCACAGCCCCTCCGCACATCGCACCGAAGCACCACGCACACGCTTCGCACCACACCCCGCCGCACCGCGTACGGCACATACGCGGTGCGGCGAGGCGTGAGCGATCGAGGCATCGGCAGAGAGGAATTGTCCCGCATGTCCCGTACGCTGCGCACATTCCGCACACTGCGCGAGAGAAGAGGCAGACGCGGCCGGATACGCGCCATGGCGGTGGCCCTCGCGACCGTGTTCGCCGCGGGTGTCGGCGCGCCGGCCCTCGCGCCCCAGCCGGCCTCCGCGGCGCCGAACTACACCGGCGACCCGGTCCTGTACTGGAACGACGTCCTCCTCGGCGCGATCCGTACGGCCGGCGGCGCCCCCGGCCCGATCTCGCGGGCCGCCGCCGAGATGAACGCGGCCGTCTACGACGCCGAGAGCTCCTACCGGCTGCGCTGGCACACCATGACCTCGGACCCCTACCTCCAGGCGGTCAACTACGCGGCGTGGTCGGAGGGTCCGGGCGAGGAGGAGCGGATCATCGGCCGCACCGCCTACAACATCCTGCTGAAGCTGTTCCCCGATCAGACGACCTACCTGGACAACAGGTTCAAGGAGCGCTTCGGCACCAGCCCCACGGACTTCGACCTCCTGGACGCCACCGTGGTCAACACGGTCGTCACCAACATGTGGAAGTTCCGCACCGCCGACGGCTCGGACGACCAGACCGCCTACACCCCGGACGGCAAGCCCGGCGCCTGGCTGCCCACCAGCTACCCCGACCTGCCGGACCCGGGGTGCAGCCAGGGCAGCCAGGCCGCCATCCCCGAATGGGGCAAGGTCAAGCCGTGGGCGCTCACCTCCGGTTCCCAGTTCCGGCCGTCGACGCCCGGGCAGTACGCCTCGTACGGGGAACTGCTCGCGAGCCCCGCCTACGCCGAGCAGGTGCGGCAGGTGCGTGACCTCGGCGCGGCCGGCTCCACGACGCGGACGACCGACCAGACCGCGGCCGCCTGGTTCTGGGCCAACGACGCGAACGGCACCTACAAGCCGCCGGGGCAGCTGCTCGACATCACCGCCCGGGTGTCACGGGACCGGAGCCTGACGACGTATCAGAACGCCCGGCTGTTCGCGCTCGTCTCGGTCGCCATGGCGGACGCCGCGATCGCCGAGTGGGACGTCAAGTACCAGACGCCGATCGACCTGTGGCGTCCCGTCTCGGCGATCCGCGAGGGCCTGCGCGACACCACGTGGAAGCCGCTCGCGGGCACGACACCGTGCTTCCCGGCCTGGGCCTCCGGACACTCCGCGTTCGGTGCCGCCTGGGCGGGGATCATGCGGCAGTACTTCAAGACCGACGACATCACCTTCACGGCATCGACCGACGAGCCCAGGTCACCGGTCAAGACACGGACGTTCACCAGCTTCGGCCAGGCCGCCCGCGAGGAGGCCGACAGCAGGGTCTGGCTCGGCGTCCACTACCCGTGGGACGCGAGCGACGGACTGACACTCGGCGAGAACGTCGCCACCTGGGTGTTCACCCACAAGATGAAGTCCGCGGGCTCGTAAGGCGGTTGCCCCGGAAGCCCCTGCGGAATCCGCGCGAGAACCCCATCCGAGGCCC
>NZ_JACBWZ010000188.1 GCF_013870595.1 Streptomyces sp. WELS2
GTTCCAGCAGCGGGGCGGTGCCGTCGACGGCGACCACCCGGGCCGTGGGGAACGCCTCGGCGAACAGGCAGGAGACGACGCCGGGTCCGCTGCCCGCGTCGACGACGAGCCCGGGCTCGGTGACGTCCTGCCCGAGCCAGGCCATGGCCTGCCGGTAGACGGGGGCGAACAGCTCCGCCTGCGACTCCAGCAGGGAGGCCAGTTCGTTCCAGTCGATGTCCGTGCCGTGCCCGTGGCCGTGCCCGGTGTGGTGCTGGTGGTGCTGCTCGTGGTGTCCGTGAGCCATGGTGGTCAGCCTCTCGTCCGGTTGCCGTCAGAGTGCGACGGCACACCGGCCCAGGGCCACTTCCGTTGCCGTATCGGCAAACGCGGATGCCGGTACGGACCGCCGGGGCCCGGGGGTCGGGCGGGCCCCGGCGGGGTCACCGCGTCAGGACAGCGGCGGGTAGGCGTTCTGCATCAGCTGCTGGAACTGGGCGGAGAACCAGTGCCCGGCCAGCGGCGCGTTCGGCAGCGCGCCCGAAGGGTTGTTGCCGTTGCGCGCGTTGCCACCGTAGGTGGGGTCGCACATCCGGTCGAAGCCCTTGCCCTCGTCGTTGTCGATGGCGGAGCTGGCACCGTCGGACTCCCCCGGCGGCTTGGCCCACACGTAGGCGTCTATCCCGGCGGCGGGTGCGGCGGTCGGCCGTTCGCCGAGACCGGCACCGCTCTGGTTGCACCAGTTGCCGACGTGGACGCGCCGGTCGATGCGGCCGCCGTTGACGTAGGTGTCGACCGAGGTCAGCGGGCCGGGGCCGGTGGGCCGGGCGGTGCCGCCCCAGCCGTTGCGCGAGGTGTCGATCAGCATGCCGATGCCGGAGTTGAACCCGGCCGAGACCAGCTTGTCCCGCAGGCCCTGCGCGTACGTCTGCTCGTCCACGTACTGGTTCCAGTCGACCCACTTCGACTGGCGGACGGTCTGGCCGTTCACCGTGTCGGTGACCTTGAAGTAAGGCTCCTTGGTCGGGCTGTAGTTGGCCGTGTTGACGATGAAGCCGGCCACGTCGCCCAGGCTGGCGCCGTTGGTCGTGGCGACCTTGTAGAACTCCTGGGCGGTCGGGCCGAGGTTGGTGTCCCAGCCCAGCCAGCCGTGGTGGCCGGCGTCGATGTAGTTGTAGACGTTCGAGAGGTTGCCCAGCTTGTCCAGGGCGTAGCTCACGCCCTTCTCGTAGTTGCCGTTGGACTTCATGGTCACGCAGGCGTCGGTGGTGGTGTTGGTGCCGCCGGCGTTGGTGACCAGGTTGGGCAGCGAGTCGGGCTCGATGAGCGTGGCGATGCGCAGGCCCGCGTACTTGGCGTCGGACAGGACCGAGGCGATGGCGTCGATGTACTGCGACTTGTACTTGTCGATGTCCGTGGGGCCGAGTTCGCCGTTGGAGGCGAGGGCGGCGCAGTCACGGCCGGGCAGGTCGTAGATGACCAGCTGGACGACCAGTTCGCCGGAGCCCTTCTGCTTGAGGGCCTCGTCCAGGTGGGCGCGCAGGCCCATGCCGCCGTTGACGCCGTTGATGGCCGCGATGCGGTCCAGCCAGACGAAGGTGGGCTGGTTGGAGACGCGGCTGCCGCCCGGCTCGGCGGCGGCCAGCTTCGACCACTCCGGGTTCACGTAGACCTTGGCGCCCTGGTACGGGTTGTCGACGCGGCCGGTGGTGCCTCCGCCGCCGTTGTCCCCGCCCCCGCCGCCGGTGCCCCCGCCGGTGTCCCCACCGCCGCCGGTGTCGCCGCCCCCGCCGCTGTCGACGTTGCAGGCGACGCCGTCGAGGGTGAACGTGGCGGGCACCGCGTTGGTGCCGCTATAGGTGCCCTGGAACCCGAAGCTCACCGAACCACCGGTGGCCAGCGCGCCGTTGTAGCTCTCGTTGGCCGCGGTGACCGCGGTGCCGCTCTGGCTGAGCTTGGCGTTCCAGCCGCTGGTGACCTTCTGGTCACCGGCGTACGACCACTTCAGCGACCAACTCGACTTCGCGGGGGCGTTGTTGGTGATGGTCACGGCGGCGGTGAAGCCGGTGCTCCACTGGTTCTGCACCTTGTAGTCCACGGTGCAGGGGACGGCGGTGGCGGTGGCGGAGGCCGACTGCATGCCCAGCGCCGTCCCGGAGGCCCCGGCGACCAGCGCCAGGGCTGCGAGGAGTGATGTTCTGGTACGACTCATGAGTGCGGGTGTCCTTCGGTGTGATGTCGTGCCGTGTGGTGCCGTGTCGGGAACTGCGGGGTGACGGCGCGCGGGCGGTCGCGCGGCCCGGCGCCGTACGCGGTGGGTGTGCCGTCTCGTGGGCGAGGCCGTGGCGGAAGGCGGGGAGCCGGCCCGCCGGGCCGGCGGGTTCGCGGGTGTTCCCCTGCCCGAAGCCGTCCTGGCAGCCCTTCGCCCACTGGCCGGTGACGGCTGAAGGCGCGCAGAACGGGGGGTGGCGCATGAGCGAGTCCTCGCGGCGTGGCGCGCCCTGACGGACCCGCCGGCCGATGGAATCGCTCCCACTGGTGCGAAGGAAGGTAGCGCCAACCGACCGGAAAGCCCAGGGGGTTCGCTTTACTTTTTTACGATCGGGCTCCTCGAATGTTTTTCGCAGTGTCCAGGTCTTGACCGTCCGTTACCCCGTCTTCACTATGGGAGCGCTCCCACTGGTTCAAGCCTTGACTTCTCCCCGAGCCGCAGCCGCAAGGAGGAACCAGCACATGGATCCTGGACGCAGACGCACGACCGCGCGCCGGTTGTGGACCGCGGTGGCCGCCGCGTTCGCCCTGCCGCTGTCGATGCTCGCCACCGGTGCGGAGACCGCCCACGCGGCCGCCGTGCAGTGCAGCGTCGACTACAAGACCAACGACTGGGGCTCGGGCTTCACCGCCGACCTCACGATCACCAACCGCGGTACGGACGCCATCAACGGATGGACGCTGACGTACGCCTACGCGGGCAACCAGAAGCTGACCAGCGGCTGGAACGGGACCTGGTCCCAGTCCGGCCAGTCGGTCACCGTGAAGAACACCTCGTACAACGGCACCATCGCCGCGGGCGCCGCCGTCTCCACCGGCGCCCAGTTCACCTACAGCGGCGCCAACACCGCCCCCACGTCCTTCGCCGTCAACGGCACCACCTGCGCCGGCGCCCACCAGCCCCCGGTGACCGTGCTGACCAGCCCGAGCCCGGGCGCGGTCTACTCCCAGGGGGACGCCGTCCCGCTCGCGGCGACCGCGGCGGCGGCCGACAACGCGACCATCAGCAAGGTGGAGTTCTACGACGACACCACGCTGCTGGGCACGGACACCAGCGCGCCGTACTCGCTCTCGGCCTCAAGTTTGACCGTGGGCAGTCATTCCCTGGTGGCGAAGGCGTACGACAGCCTGGGCGCGTCCGCCACCTCGACACCGGTGGGCATCACGGTGTCCTCCGGGCCCGCCGTGGTCGCCTCGCCGACCCAACTGGGCGTCCAGCAGGGCAAGTCGGGCACGTTCTCGGTGAAGCTGTCCACGCAGCCGAGCGCGAACGTCACGGTGAGCACGACCCGCACGGACGGCAACACCGGCCTGTCCGTGACCGGCGGTTCCTCGCTGACCTTCACCCCGGCGAACTGGAACACCGCGCAGACCGTGACCATCACGGCCGACTCCTCCGGCACCGGCAGCGCGACCTTCACCGCGTCGGCCACCGGCCTCACCAAGGCGACGGTCACGGTCACCGAGCTGCCCGCGGCCAAGGCGTACGACGCCCGCTTCCTGGACCTGTACGGGAAGATCACCAACCCGGCGAACGGCTACTTCTCCCCCGAGGGCATCCCGTACCACTCGGTGGAGACGCTGATCGTCGAGGCCCCGGACCAGGGTCACGAGACCACCTCCGAGGCGTACAGCTACCTGCTGTGGCTGCAGGCGATGTACGGCAAGGTCACCGGCGACTGGTCGAAGTTCAACGGCGCCTGGGAGACCATGGAGAAGTACATGATCCCCACGCACGCCGACCAGCCGACGAACTCGTTCTACAACGCCTCCAAGCCGGCCACCTACGCGCCCGAGCTGGACACCCCGAACGAGTACCCGGCGAAGCTGGACACCTCGGTGTCGGTGGGCACGGACCCGATCGCGGGCGAGCTGAAGAGCGCGTACAACTCGGACGACATCTACGGCATGCACTGGATCCAGGACGTGGACAACGTCTACGGATACGGCAACGAGCCCGGCAAGTGCGAGGCCGGACCGACGGCCACCGGACCGTCGTACATCAACACCTTCCAGCGCGGCCCGCAGGAGTCGGTCTGGGAGACGGTCCCGCAGCCGACCTGTGACGCCTTCAAGTACGGCGGCCGCAACGGCTACCTGGACCTGTTCACCGGCGACAGCTCCTACGCCAAGCAGTGGAAGTACACCGACGCCCCGGACGCGGACGCCCGCGCCGTGCAGGCCGCCTACTGGGCGGATGTGTGGGCCAAGCAGCAGGGCAAGAGCGGTGACGTCTCCGCGACGGTCGCCAAGGCCGCCAAGATGGGCGACTACCTGCGCTACGCGATGTACGACAAGTACTTCAAGAAGATCGGCAACTGCACGAGCACGTCCTGCCCGGCCGGTACCGGCAAGGACGCCTCGCACTACCTGCTGTCCTGGTACTACGCCTGGGGCGGCGCCACCGACACCTCCGCCGGCTGGGCCTGGCGGATCGGCTCCAGCCATGTCCACGGCGGCTACCAGAACCCCCTGGCCGCCTACGCGCTCAGCTCCGTCGCCGACCTGAAGCCCAAGTCGGCCACCGGCGCGAGCGACTGGGGCAAGTCGCTCCAGCGGCAGCTGGAGTTCTACCAGTGGCTCCAGTCCTCCGAGGGCGGCATCGCGGGCGGTGCCACCAACAGCTGGGCCGGCCGCTACGCCTCCCCGCCCGCCGGCACCTCCACCTTCTACGGCATGGCCTACGACCCGGCGCCCGTCTACCACGACCCGCCGTCCAACCAGTGGTTCGGCTTCCAGGCGTGGTCGATGGAGCGGGTCGCCGAGTACTACCAGCAGACCGGGAACGCCCAGGCCAAGGCGATCCTCGACAAGTGGGTGAAGTGGGCGCTGTCCAAGACCACGATCAACCCGGACGGCACCTACCGCATCCCCTCCACCCTCCAGTGGTCGGGCCAGCCCGACACCTGGAACGCCACGAGCCCCGGCGCCAACAACGGGCTGCACGTCACCGTCGCCGACTACACCGACGACGTGGGCGTGGCCGCCGCCTACGCCAAGACACTGACGTACTACGCCGCCAAGTCCGGTGACACGGCGGCCAAGTCCACGGCGAAGGCGCTGCTGGACGGCATGTGGACCAACTACCAGGACAGCCTCGGCATCGCCGTGCCGGAGACCCGGACCGACTACAGCCGGTTCAACGACAGCGTGTACGTGCCGAGCGGCTGGACCGGCACCATGCCCAACGGCGACGCGATCAACTCCTCCTCCACGTTCAGCTCGCTCCGGTCCTTCTACAAGAGCGACCCGAACTGGTCGAAGATCGAGGCCTACCTCAAGGGCGGCGCGGCGCCCGTGTTCACGTACCACCGCTTCTGGGCCGAGGCGGACATCGCCATGGCCATGGGCTCGTACGCGGAACTGCTCGAATAGTCCCCGCCGGCACTCCGCGTACCCGGCCCCGCCACAGGACGGCGGGGCCACCCGGGCCGGGCGGCACGACCACGCGGTCGGGCCGCCCGGCCCCCACACACCACCGCCTCCGTGACCTCCTTGATCCCCCGTCGGGAAAGGTGTCCCCACCGTGCGCAGAACCCGCATCCTCGTGGCCGCGTTCTCGCTGGCCGCCGGACTGCTCGCCGGCACCCCGCCCGCACCGGCCGCCGCCGCGTCCGCTCCGCCCCTCGCGGCGGACACCTACACCTGGAAGAACGCCCGGATCGACGGCGGCGGTTTCGTCCCCGGGATCGTCTTCAACCGCACCGAGAAGAACCTCGCCTACGCCCGCACCGACATCGGCGGCGCCTACCGCTGGCAGCAGTCGACCAAGACCTGGATTCCGCTGCTGGACTCGGTGGGCTGGAACGAGTGGGGGCACACCGGAGTGGTGAGCCTCGCCTCCGACCCCGTCCAGCCGGACAAGGTGTACGCGGCCGTCGGGACGTACACCAACGGCTGGGACCCCACGGCCGGGGCGGTGCTGCGCTCCGCCGACCGGGGCGCGACCTGGCAGAAGACCGACCTGCCGTTCAAGCTGGGCGGCAACATGCCCGGCCGGGGCATGGGCGAGCGGCTGGCCGTCGACCCGAACCGCGACAGCGTGCTGTACCTGGGCGCGCCCAGCGGCAAGGGCCTGTGGCGGTCGACGGACTCCGGGGTGACCTGGTCGCAGGTGACGAGCTTCCCCAACCCCGGGAACTACCGGCAGGACCCGAGCGACACGAGCGGGTACGCGAGCGACAACCAGGGCATCGTCTGGGTCACCTTCGACGAGTCCACGGGCACGTCCGGGAGCGCGACGAAGACCGTCTACGTGGGTGTCGCCGACAAGGACAACGCGGTCTACCGCTCCACGGACGCGGGCGCCACCTGGACCAGGCTGGCGGGCCAGCCGACCGGGTACCTGGCGCACAAGGGCGTCCTGGACGCCTCGAACGGATACCTCTACCTCGCCTACAGCGACAAGGGCGGCCCCTACGACGGCGGCAAGGGCCGGCTGTTCCGCTACGCGACGGCGACCGGCACCTGGACCGACATCAGCCCGGTCGCGGAGGCGGACACCTCCTACGGCTTCAGCGGGCTGACCGTCGACCGGCAGCACCCGTCCACCCTCATGGCGACCGCGTACAGCTCCTGGTGGCCGGACACCCAGCTGTTCCGGTCCACCGACAGCGGCGCCACCTGGACGAAGGCGTGGGACTACACCTCGTACCCGAACCGCTCCAACCGCTACACGATCGACGTGTCCTCCTCGCCCTGGCTGACCTTCGGCGCGAACCCGTCGCCGCCCGAACAGTCGCCGAAGCTGGGCTGGATGACGGAATCGCTGGAGATCGACCCGTTCGACTCCTCCCGCATGATGTTCGGCACGGGCGCCACGATCTACGGCACCGAGGACCTCACCAAGTGGGACAGCGGCGGGCAGTTCAGCCTGCGGCCGATGGTGCGGGGCCTGGAGGAGACGGCGGTGAACGACCTCGCCGCACCGCCCTCCGGCGGCGCCCTGCTGTTCAGCGCCCTCGGTGACATCGGCGGCTTCCGGCACACGGACCTGGCCTCGGTGCCGTCCATGATGTACACATCACCGACGTTCACCTCGACCACGAGCCTGGACTTCGCCGAGTCGGACCCGGACACGGTGGTCCGGGTCGGCGATCTGGACTCCGGGCCGCACATCGCGTTCTCCACGGACAACGGGGCCGACTGGTTCGCGGGGCAGGACCCTCCGGGCGTCTCGGGCGGCGGCACGGTGGCCGCGGCGGCGGACGGCAGCCGGTTCGTGTGGAGCCCGGCCGGCACCGGCGTGCGCCACACCACGGGCTTCGGGACCTCCTGGGCGGAGTCCGCCGGCATCCCGGCCGGCGCGATCGTCGAGTCCGACCGGGTCGACCCGAAGACCTTCTACGGCTTCAGGTCCGGGAAGTTCTACGTCAGTACGGACGGCGGGGCGACCTTCACCGCGACGCCGGCCACGGGCCTGCCGAGCGGGGACAGCGTGCGGTTCAAGGCGCTGCCCGGCACCCAGGGGGACGTGTGGCTGGCGGGCGGTGCGGCGGACGGCGCGTACGGGCTGTGGCACTCCACCGACGGCGGCGCGAGCTTCACCAGGCTGGCGAACGTGGAGCAGGCCGACACCATCGGCTTCGGCAAGGCCGCCCCGGGCGCCTCGTACCAGACGCTCTACACCAGCGCCGAGATCGGCGGGGTGCGGGGCGTCTTCCGCTCCACGGACAAGGGCGCGTCCTGGACCCGGATCAACGACGACGCCCACCAGTGGGGCTGGACCGGCACGGCGATCACCGGTGACCCGCGGGTCTACGGCCGGGTGTACGTGTCGACGAACGGCCGCGGGGTCGTCTACGGCGACACCTCCGGCACCGGCGACACCGGAGGCGGTGGCGGGGGCGGCGGCACCGACCCGACGCCGGTGCCCACGGGCGCCTGCACCGTCGACTACAAGGTCACCAACCAGTGGGCCGACGGCTTCCAGGCCGACGTCCGGCTGACCAACACCGGCTCCTCGGCGTGGAACGGCTGGTCCCTCACCTGGTCCTTCGCCGACGGCCAGAAGGTCGCGCAGATGTGGAACGCCGGCTACACCCAGTCCGGCGCGACGGTCACGGCGGCGAACGCGAGCTGGAACGGCACGGTGGCGGCGGGCTCGTCGGTGGCCTTCGGCTTCACGGGGAGCCGTCCGGGTACGACGAACAGCAGACCGGCTTCCTTCAAGCTGGGCGACCGGACCTGTACGGTCGCCTGACGAACGGCCCGGCGGGGGTGCCGGCCACGAGCGGCACCCCCGCCGGGTCCACTACTCGACGGTGCCGGTGAAGATCGCCGCGTCCGAGTCGAAGTCGGGGCTGACCTCGATCTGGATGAGCTTCTCCTTCTTGGGCAGTTCGCAGCCCCACGGCACGTTCAGGGAGCGGCCCGGGAGCAGCTTGGTCTCCGGGCCGCCCTCGAGGCCGGCGTCGGAGTCGAAGACCGAGTCGCTGCTCTTGCCGTCCTTGCCGTAGGAGCAGTTGACGGTGAGCTGCGTGATGTCGAGGGCCTTCTTGCCGCCGTTCTTCACCTTGACGGTGAACCGGAGGTAGGGCGTGTTCTCCGGCTCGGCGTACTCGCCGGTCACGGCGCGCTCGAGGCCGAAGAGGGCGACCTCGGTGGCCGGCTCGTAGACGGCGGTGTCGTCGAGGGCGTAGACACCTTCCTCGTCGTCCCCGCCGTCCGCGCCGTCCGTGGCCTTCTCGTCGTCGGCGGCCGCCGCGTCGTCGTCGGCCCCGGCGCCGTCGGGGTCCGCGGCGGCGGTCTCGGTGACGGTGACGGTGGGCGCCGGCTCGGCTTCGGCGTCTCCGCTCACCCCCGCGGTGATCAGGGCCGAGACCGCGGCGGCGACGACGGCGGCCGCCATGGCGATGAGCGCGGTACGGGACTTCCCCGGCGGTGCGGGCGGCGGGGGGACCGGCGGTCCGTAGCCCGGCATGGGCGGTGGTGTGAAGTCGGTGCTCATGGGCCCCCCTGGGACGTGCTGTGTGATCTTCGCATGATCCCTTCTCGAAGCGGAATGTGAAAACTCCGTGATGGAATCGTGTCCGGGGCCTGGTCAGGGTGTTGCGACGGCTCAGGCAGAGGCGGGCGCCGCTTTCCGGAACGCGCGCACGCCGAAGACCGGGTCGGCGCGCGGGCGGTCCTGGTCGGGGAGCGC
>NZ_JACBWZ010000189.1 GCF_013870595.1 Streptomyces sp. WELS2
GCGGCGGCGAGCAGGGCCCGGGTGTAGGGGTCGGCCGGGTTCTCGCACACCTCGTCGGCGCTGCCGGTCTCCACTATGCGCCCCCGGTGCATGACGGCGATGCGGTGACTGACCTGCCGTACCACGGCGAGGTCGTGGGCGATGAAGACGAGGGAGAGTCCGAGGTCGCGTTGCAGGTCGGTGAGCAGGCCCACGATCTGGGCCTGGACGGAGACGTCGAGCGCGGAGACGGGCTCGTCGCAGATGAGGACGGACGGTTCGGGGGCGAGGGCGCGTGCGATGCCGATGCGCTGGCGCTGGCCGCCGGAGAAGGACCGCGGGCGGCGGTCGGCCGCGGACGGGTCGAGTCCGACGAGCAGCAGGAGTTCCTCCACCCGCTGTGCGCGTCGGCGCCGGTCGCCGATGCCGAAGGCGTGCAGTGGTTCGGCGATGATCTGGCCGGCGGTCATGCGGGGGTTGAGGGAGGCGTACGGGTCCTGGAAGACCATCTGGATGCGGCGCCGTACGGAGTGCAGTTCGCGGCGGGAGGGGCGGCTGATGTCCACGCCGTCCAGCCGCAGGGTGCCCGAGTCGCTCGGGTGGGCGTGGGCGAGCACGCGGGCGAGGGTGGACTTGCCGGAGCCGGATTCGCCGACGATGCCGAGCGTCTCGCCGGCGGCCAGGGTCAGGGAGACGTCGTCCAGCGCGGTCAATGAACGGCCGCGCAGGCCGCGGCCCCGGTAGGTCTTGCGCAGTCCTACGGCCTCCAGGACCACGGCGCCGGGCCGGGGCCGGTCGATCCGGTCGGGCGGGGGCGCGGCGGGCAGCGGCGCGGGCCGGATCGGGGGAGGGCACGGTACGGGTGGCCTGCCCGATCCGGCCCGCCTCGTGACGGTGACCAGCGGCGGGGTGACGGTGCGGCAGCGGTCTTCGGTGAAGGCGCAGCGGTCGGCGAAGGCGCAGCCGTCGGTGAGGACCGAGAGGTCGGGCGGAGCACCGGGGATGCCGGCCAGACGGGTGCCGGACGGTGCGGAGAGGCGGGGCACCGCGGCGAGCAGGCCGGCGGTGTAGGGGTGCCTCGGGCGGGTGAGGACCTCGGCGGTGGGACCGTCCTCGACGACGGTGCCGCCGTACATCACCAGGACCCGTTCGCAGGCGCGGGCCACGACGCCCATGTTGTGGGTGATGAGGACCAAGGCGGTGCCGGTTTGGCGGTTGAGGTCGCCGAGCAGGGTGAGGATCTGGTCCTGGACGGTGGCGTCGAGGGCGGTGGTGGGCTCGTCGGCGACCAGGACGTCCGGTTCGCCGGCCAGGGCCATGGCGATCAGGATGCGCTGGCGCTGGCCGCCGGAGAAGCGGTGCGGATGGTCGTCCAGGCGGCGTTCCGGATCCGGGATGCCGACCAGGCCGAGGAGTTCCACGGCCCGGGCGCGGCGGGCCGCCTTGTCGCGGCCGCCGTGGGCGCGCAGCACCTCGTCCAGGTGGGCGCCCGCGGTGAGTACCGGGTTCAGGGCCGTCATCGGGTCCTGGAAGATCATGCCGATGCGGGCGCCCCGGACCCGCCGGAGCCCGGCCTCGTCGGCGGCCGCGAGGTCCTGCCCGTCCAGCAGGACGGAGCCGCGGGCGACGCGGCCGGTGCCCGGCAGCATCCGCAGCAGGGCGAGGGCGGTGGTGGACTTGCCGGAGCCGGACTCCCCGACGACGGCCAGGGTCTCGCCCCGGCCCAGGGTGAAGGACACGTCCCGCACGGCGCGGGTGACGGTGCCGTCGGGTGCGGTGAACTCGACGTCCAGACCGCGTACTTCGAGCAGCGCGGAGGCGGTCATCGGCGTATCTCCCGGTTCAGTGCCTCGGCGATCAGGGACAGACCGAGGACGAGCGCGGTCACGGTGATCAGAGGGCCGGCGGCGAAGTGCGGCGCGTCGGCGAGGTAGGGGATCGACTGGCTCAGCATGGCGCCCAGGGTGGGCTGCGGGGGGCGGACGCCGACGCCGAGGAAGCTCATCGCGCCCTCGATGAAGACCGCGACGGTCAGCGAGACGGCGATCTGCACGACGAGCGGGTCCACGGCGTTGGGCAGGATGTGCCGGGTCAGGACACGGGCCGGGGAGGCGCCGCCGACCCGGGCGGCGGTGGCGTACTCGCGTTCCCGCTCGACCAGGATGCCGGTGCGCAGGAGCCGTCCGAAGGCGGGGACCTCGGCGAGGGCGACGACCAGGACGACGGGCAGGCGGCCGGGGCCGAGGATGGCGGTGACGGCGAGGGCGAGGATCAGCCCGGGGAAGGCGAGGACGAGGTCGAAGGCCCGCTGGACGGCGGTGTCCACGGCCGGGTGGGTCGCGGCGAGCAGCGCGAACAGGCAGCCCAGGAGCGCCCCGAGGGGCACCGCGAGGCCGATGATGCCCAGGTCGGCGCGGATGCCGTAGACGAGGCGGGCGAGCAGGTCGCGGCCGAGGTCGTCGGTGCCCAGGAGGTGACCCGGGGTGCCGGGGGCCGCCAGGGAAAGGTCGGACTGGTCGGTCGGACTGTGCCCGGCGAGCAGCGGGGCGAAGACCCCGGCGAGCACGACGAGCAGGACGAGGGCGAGGCCGACGCGGCCCCTGACGGAGGCCAGCGCGGCCCGGTAGGGGTGGCGCGGGCTCCTGCGGGCGGGTTTCCCGGGGGCCGGGAGGGTGATGGCGGTCATGGGGTCACTCCCACCTGATCCGGGGGTCGAGCCAGGCATGGACGAGATCGGTGATCAACTGGACGAGGACGAAGACGGTCACCAGGAGCAGCAGCAGGTCCTGGACGACCGGGTAGTCCCGGCGGGTGAGGCCCTGTTCGGCGAGCTGGCCGAGGCCGGGCCAGGCGAAGATGGCCTCGACGAGCACGGCGCCGCCCAGCAGGTGGCCGGTCTGCATGCCGAGCAGGGTGACGACGGGCGGCAGCGCGTTGGGCAGGGCGTGGCGCCACAGCAGCCGGCGCGGGTGGACGCCCGCCGCGGTGGCCGTGCGCACGTAGTCCTCGAGGAGGGCGCGCTCGATGCCGTCCTTCAGATAGCGGCCGAGGACCGCGGCGCTGGGCAGCGCCAGGCACAGCGCGGGCAGCAGCAGGTACTGCACGCCCAGGTCGGGGGCGGTCAGGACGGAGACCCGGCCGCCCGAGGGCAGGACCTTCAGCACCACCGCGAACAGCAGCACGAGCAGGATGCCGGTGACGAACGGCGGCACGGCCAGCGCCCCGGTCGTCAGGACGCGGACGGTGGCGCGTACCCAGCCGCGGCGTGCGGTGGCACCGAGCACCCCGAACGCGGTGCCGAGGACGACGACGAACAGGAGGGCGCCCAGCGTGAGTTCCACCGTCGCGCCGAGGCCGTCGCCGATGAGGTCGGCGGTCTGGCCGCCGATGGCGTACGAGGGGCCGGGGTCGCCGGTGAGGAGGCCGCCGATCCAGTGGACGTACTGGAGGGGCAGGGGTTCGTCCAGGCCGAGGCGGTCCCGGATGGCGGCGACGGTCTCGGGACCGGCGTCCGGTCCGGCGAGCGAGGTCGCGGGATCACCCGGCACCAGGCGGAGGATCGAGAAGATCACGAAGGAGGCGACCAGGAGCACGAGGAGGGCGGACGGGAGCCGCCGCAGCAGTCGGACGCCCATGCTCAGGCCGCCAGGTAGGCGTTGTCGAGGTTGAGGTAGGCGAACTTGTTGAGCGTGACGCCGTGCAGGTCCTTGGCGGCGACCTGGACGTTGCCGCGGATGACGAGGTCGATGATGAACGCCTCGTCGAGGAGGATGTCGGAGATCCCGCGGTACAGCGCGTTCGCCGCGGCGCCGGTGGCGGGACTCGTCCACGCCTCGCGGACGACCCGGGTGTACTTCGCCGACCGGTATTTCGAGGTGTTCTTGGCCTCGTTGAAGGGATAGGCGCTGACCGCGAGGGTCGACGGCTGGACCTGGGCGAACCCGTGGCTCATCGTCCACAGGGCGGGCATCTTCTGGGAGATGAGGTCCTTCTGCGCGGTGGCCGGGTCGGTGGGCTGGAGGGTCACGTGGACGCCGACCTGCTTCAGGTCGTACTGGAGGGACTCGGCGACGGCGGTGTCCCCGGGCAGATTAAGGTGCAGCAGGGGAAGGTCGAGGCGGGTGTGTCCGGCGGACCTCAGCAGTTCGCGCGCCTTCGCGGGGTCGTGCGCGTAGTGGGTGCGGCCGGCCTCGGTGAAGGCGGGCGACGACTTCGGCCAGGGGGCCGCCGAGGCGAGTCCGTAGCCGCCGAGGGTCTGCTTCAGGATGCGGTCGCGGTCGACGGCGTGGGCGAGGGCCTGCCGGACGGTGCGGTCGCCGAGCGGGGCGACCGCGGTGTTGACGCCGAGGTACTGGGCTCCGCCGCCCGTGTCGTACTCGGTGACGGTGAGGCCGGGGCTGCTCTTGACGACGGCGAGGTTCCTGCCCGGCACCTGGAACGTGAGCTGCGACTGCCCCGTGCGCAGGGAGGAGACGAGGGCGTCGGCCTGCGGGATCACACGGAACTCGACGGCGTCGAGGTAGGGGCGGCCCTGCTGCCAGTAGGTGTCGTTGCGGGTGAAGCTCAGTCCGGAGCCCGGGCTCCACTTGGTCAGCCGGAACGGCCCGGTGCCGTTGAGCCTGGTTCCCTTCAGCGCCTCCTCGACGGAGTTCCGATCGGTGATGATCATGAACTCGAAGAGGTCGAAGAGGTTGTTGACGCGGTGGGCCAGCTTGAGCACCAGCCTGTGGTCACCCTGCTTCTCAAAACCGGTGATCACGGCCGCCGTCGCCCTCAGCTGGGCCGCTCTGGCGGGGTTCTGGAGGTTCTTCACGGCGAAGATCACGTCGTCGGCGGTGAACGGCCGGCCGTCGTGGAAGGTGACACCGGAGCGCAGGTCGAGGGTGATGCTGCGGCCGTCCTTCGCGTAGTGCCAGGAGGTCGCCAGTTCGGGCTGCGGTGTCAGCGTGTCGTCGTAGCGGGTCAGCGTGTTGTAAACGAGGCGGTGCTGGAGGGACTGGCTGCTCTGGGCGAACAGGAGACTCGGGGTGAAGTCGCTGTTGATGGCGACGCTCACCGTGCCGCCCCGCCTCGGTCCGGCGGCGCCTCCTTTCTCGGCGGATTCCGACGCGGAGACGGCCGAGCGGCAGCCCGCCAGTCCCAGCCCGAGGAGCAGGGTGCCACCGCCGGCGGCACGCAGGGTGGTCCGCCGGGAGGGTGTGGCGGCCGGAGAAGGGTACGACTCGGTCATCGGATGCCTGCCTGTGACGATTCGAGGGACGATGAGGTGACGACGAGACGCGGAGAACGGCGCCGCGCGCCCGATGCCGCGGATCATTACTTCCGCTGCGAGCGGAATTCATGGCTGCGAGGTCGGGCAAGCGGCTGACGGTTCGGCGCAGGAGCGCGCACGTCGTCGCTGTCAGCGCGGAGCCGCGTTGTCGGCGCGTATCGGCGTGGTCAGCGTGTGTCGGCGCGTATCAAGAGGAAGGGTGCGTGGGCGAGGCGGAGGCATCGGCGCAAAGACCCCGGGTCCGCTCGCGGGCGAGGTGATCAGACGCGAACGGCACAGACCGCGCTGGCCTGTCGGCACAGGTCGACATGCCTGCGGCAGACGAGGCGCTTTCCTGGATTCACGCCAGCAATATGACAGTGACCTCGTCCGGCGGTCAACGACGCTGTCCGTTCAGTGAGACGGTGTCAGTCCTTCCGCTTCGCTCCCCGCCCGCTCTTTCATCGTCCTCAACGGCGCCCTGAACAGCGGATTCAGCAGGACGGTGCCGGCCGCGACGGGCAGCGTGGCCGGGCCCGCATGGGGGCTGACAATGCGTTCCGGGTCGTCGCAGACGGACGAGAGGTCGACGGCGGCGCCCCGGATCTCCTCCAGGTAATCGGCGTCGAGGACGCTGGCGTGCTCGGTGACGACCACCAGGTCCGGGTTGACGACGTCGAGCAGGAGGGCGACCGCCCTGCCCACCGCCCTGGCCCGTTCCCGCAGCAGCCGGTCCGCGCGCCGGTCACCGGCGGCCGCCGCGTCCACGACCAGGAAGATGTCGGGTTCCGGCACGATCCCCCGGCGCGCCGCGGTCGCCGCGACGGCGGTGTTCGACGCGGTCGCCTCCAAGCACCCCGAACGGCCGCACGGGCATGGGGCGGTGGAGTCGGGCACGGGCAGGTGGGCGACGTCGCCGGCCGCCGAACCCGGACCTTGGTGCACCACGCCCGCGATGCCCAGGGCCGCGTCCACGACGTTGCCGACGAAGAGGTGGACGAGACTGCGCCGGGCGGCCGGCCTGCCGAAGAGGATCTCCGACTGGGCGATGGCACGCGCGTGGTTGTCGATCCGCACGGGCACACCGCCCAGACCCTCGGCGAGTTCCACGGCGAGCGGGCGCCGCCGCCACCCGAGCGCCTCGTGCCGGACGACCGACCCCCGCACCGGGTCGACCCAGCCGCCCAGCGCCGCACCGACTCCCAACAGGGGCCGTCCGCCCACGTGTTCGGCGAGGAAGGCACGCAGCTCGGCGGCGACGGCGGCCGGCAGCAGCTCCCGGTCCAGTCCGTCGTGCGGCACCAGGCGCCGGGCGATCACCCTGCCCCGCAGGTCGACCAGGCCCAGCGTCGACGCGGGCACGCCCAGGTGCACGCCGCCGGCCACCGGCCCGCCGACCGCACCGAGGTGCAGGTCCATCGGGATCTGCGGGCGTCCCACCCCCCGGCCCTCGGCGAGGTCGGGCAGTTCGCGCAGCAGACCCATGTGTGTCAAGTCGGTGGCCTGCCGGGACACGGCAGCCGGGCTCAGCCCCGAGAGCCGGGCGACGGCGCTGCGGGCGACCGGGCCGTGATCGAGGACCGTACGCAGCACGAGGGCCGCGTTCGCCTCGCGCCGACCGTCGCCGACCATTCGGGGCGGGTGGGCGGTGGACGTCATCGTTGCCTCTCCACGTTGCGGGGACATGAAATCCCGAAGCCGGTCACGGGCCGTCCCGCCAAGCGGGTGCCCAGGCGTCGGTTCTTTCGGTTCGGCGCCTGAACTCGCCTGGTCAGAGCGGGTTCCCGGGCCGACGGCCAGGTGCCGTGCAGGGGGAATTGAAGCACCCCGGGACAGGATCCGGGGCTCGGTCCCCGTCCTTGACGAGCCTCGCGGGGCCCTGCCAGTCTCCGGGGCATGCTCACCACGGCCGCTTGCCAGTCGTGGCTCGGCACCGCCGCCCCGGCGCCCTGTCCGGGCCTGTGTCGGGCTGCCGCCGGCGCCTGAACCGAGCGTCCCGCGCCGCGGGTTCGCGCCGCCGCCACCGTCGTCATGGCAACTGCGCACCCCCGCTCTCCGTGTCATCCGGCATCCGCCTCGGCCGCGGCGGTTTCCGGGCGCGGTCCCTGTCTCGCCCCAATTGCTTCCCCTCAGGAATTAACTCCACGCAAGCCGACATCCGTTGCTTGTGTCCACGGAAGGAAACACACATGACCACCACAGCCCCGGCCCCCGTCGTCACCGTGCGGAAGGTCGGTGGCCGCCTCGGCGCGGTCCTCACCGGCGTCCGTCTCGGCGGCGACCTGCCCGCGCAGACCGTGGCGGAGATCCGCGCGGCCCTGCTCGAGCACAAGGTCGTCTTCTTCCGCGGCCAGGACCACCTGGACGAGGAGCAGCACGAGGCCTTCGGCCGTCTGCTCGGCACACCGGTCGCCCACCCGACCGTCCCCTCCGCCGACGGCCGCTACTCCTTCCCGATCGACTCCGACCACGGCGGCCGTGCCAACCAGTGGCACAGCGACGTGACCTTCGTCCCCGAGTACCCGGCCTTCTCCATCCTGCGCGCCCTGGTCGTGCCCCCGTACGGCGGCAACACCCTGTGGGCCAACACCGCGACCGCGTACGCCGGGCTGCCTCAGCCGCTGCGCCGCCTCGCCGACGAGCTGCACGCCGTGCACTCCAACGACTACGACTACGCCGCGCTGCGCCCCGACGCGCTGCCCGAGCAGTTGGCCCGGTTCCGCGAGGTGTTCACCTCGACGAAGTTCCTCACGGAGCACCCTGTCGTGCGCGTCCACCCGGAGACCGGGGAGCGGGTCCTGCTGCTCGGCAACTTCGTCCAGCGCATCAAGGGGCTGACCGCGGCGGACTCGCGTGCCCTGCTCCAGCTCTTCCAGTCCCACATCGAGCGGCCCGAGAACACCGTCCGCTGGCAGTGGCAGGCCGGCGACGTCGCCATCTGGGACAACCGGGCGACGCAGCACTACGGAGTGGACGACTCCGACGACCACGAGCGCAAACTGCGCCGGGTCACCATCGACGGTGACGTCCCGGTGGGCGTCGACGGCCGGTCCTCCGTGCTGCTGTCCCCCGAGTCGGTGCCGGACCCGGCGTTCGGCGTCGCGTCGGGTGCGTCGGGCACGTCGGACGTCTCGGCCTCGGAGACCGCCACCGCATGACCGTGCCCCGTCGTCCCCACGTGCTCGTGGTCCTCACCGGCCAGCAGCACCGGGACACCACGGGCGTGTACGGGAACCAGGCGGGGGTGACTCCCGAGTTCGGCCGGCCGGCCCGCGAGGGCACGCTCATCGAACACGCGATCACCCCCGACCCGGTGTGCGCGCCGGCCCGTTCGTCCCGTCTTCGACGCGGCCGGCTATGCGACCGGGTAGATCGGCAGGTGGCACTTGGTGGGCGAGGACGGCGGGCCCATCCCTCCCGAGCGGCGCGGCGGTTACCGTTCCCGGCTCGCCTCGGGCCGGTCGGAGCTCACCTCCGACGCCCACCGGAACGGCTTGCTCCGGTACAGGCGCGGGCCGTGGACCGTGTCGGCTCGGCAGCGTGTGCCCCGCGACCGGCGGGGTCGTCGGCATACCGGTGTCGGGATCTTCCCCGGCCCGATGACGTCTCCGTCGACGCGCTGGTGCGGCACATCGGCTACGCGGTCGAACCCGTCGGCACTGAACACGTCGGAGTGTCCGGCCACCCGTTCGACCACGACGACTTCAACGCGCTGCTCAAGCAGAGCCCGGAGCCGTTCCCGGACTCCTGCACCCGCTGGGGCCGAACGACTTCCTGCCTCCGGAAGGCCTGCTGGCCGTCGAAGACGCGCTGATCGCTCGCGGATACCCCACCGTGTCGGGCGGGAGGCTCGTGGCCTGCGCTCCCTGGAGCAGCGCCGGGCAGCACGGGCTGAACGCCCACCGCAGTGCCGGAGCGTGTCCGAGTGGGGCCGGTTGCGCCCGGGCCGCCGCGCCGGCGTGTGGTGGCCCGGGCTGCCAGGGGTGTCAGGGGGTGGTCAGGAGTTCCTCCAGTGCTCGGGCGGTCCGCGGGTGGCGGGTGAGCAGTGCCGCGCCGGTGCGGGACGGTGCGGCCTGGTGCCCCGCTGGAACACGGTCACGACGGGCGGCGACCGCTACACACCGCACTCC
>NZ_JACBWZ010000019.1 GCF_013870595.1 Streptomyces sp. WELS2
ATTCCTTCCTCGTGATCGTCTTCTCAGGTGCGACATTACTCCCTGGCGCTCGGTGTGTTCGGCGGGTTCCGGCGGGACGGGGCGTGGGTCGTGCCGCCCCGGTTCACCGCCTGGTCGATGTGGGGCGGCGGCCGGCTCGATCTGACCGAGGCCCGTTTCACCGCGCCGGAGACGGTGATCCGGGCCGTGGCTTTGTGGGGCGGCATCGGAATCGTGGTGCCGGACGACATCGACCTCCAGGTCAGGGGGTTCGGGCTGTTCGGGGTGTTCGGCGGACGCGAGGGGCGGGCACGGCGTGGCACGGCCGGTGCGGCCGCCCCGCGTGTCGTCGTCAAGGGCCTCGCCCTGTTCGGAGCCGTCGTCACCAAGTCGCCCCGGAAGTGAACCGGCCGCCGGCCACACCGGCGAGTGGGACCTCCGCCCCGCGGCCAGGTGATCCCTCGTCACCCCGCCCGCCTGATCCCTCGTCACGCGACCGGGGCAAACCTCCGGCGCGCGGCCCGAGGGAAACCCCTATGACCTGTCGCCGCTTCTTGTCCCCACCCCTCCGCGCTGCCGACAATGCGCATGACAACCGTGTGGGCGGCCGGACAACCTCCGGTCGCCCCCGTCGTAAGAGGGGACCCCCACGTGAACAAGCCTCTCCTTGCCGCGCTCTCGGCCGTGGCGACCGTCGGCCTGGGCGCCACCCCGGCGCTGGCCGCCCCGCACACCACCGCCCCGCACTCCGCCAAGGCCGCCGCGCTCACCGTCGACTTCGCCGGCACCGTCTCGCTCAGCAACTGCTCCGGCTCCGTCATCCGCTTCCCCGGCTCCGCCGACACCGACCCGGCCCTCGTGCTGACCAACGGCCACTGCCTGGAGACCGGCATGCCGAGCGCCGGCCAGGTCATCACCGGCCAGTCCTCCAGCCGTACCTTCGGCCTGCTGAACTCCGCCGGCACCAAGATCGCCACCCTCCGTGCCAACCAGGTCGTCTACTCGACCATGACCGACACGGACGTCACGATCTACCGCACCACCACCACGTACGCGGCGATCAAGAGCTCGTACGGCATCAGCCCGCTCACCGTGCAGGACACCCACCCGGTGGCCGGCACCGCCATCAAGGTGGTCTCCGGCTACTGGAAGCGGATCTACAGCTGCAACGTCGACGGGTTCGTGTACCGGCTGAAGGAGGGCGACTGGACCTTCAAGGACTCGGTCCGCTACACCTCCGCCTGCAACACCATCGGCGGCACCTCGGGTTCCCCGGTGATAGACGCCACCACCGGCAAGGTGGTCGCCGTCAACAACACCGGCAACGAGGACGGCGAGCGGTGCACGGTGAACAACCCGTGCGAGGTCGACTCGAGCGGCAACGTCACCGTCCGCCAGGGCATCAACTACGCCCAGGAGACCTACAACATCCCGGCCTGCTTCACCACCGGCAACAAGCTCGACCTGAGCGCGGCCGGTTGCACGCTGCCCAAGCCGTAAACACGGTTCACAGCGGTGTACGGCGGACGGACCGGCCCGGCAGGGCGTCCGTCCGCCGGCCCTCCTCGATGACGAACCGCCCGTCGACCAGCACGTACGGGATCCCGGTCGGCAGCCGGCGCGGCTCGGCGAAGGTGGCGCCGGACGCGACCGTCCGCGGGTCGAACAGCACCAGGTCGGCCCGGTACCCCTCGCGCACCAGCCCGCGGTCCGGCAGCCGCAGCCGCGCCGCCGGCCGGGAGGTGAGGTGGGCCACGCACTCCTCCAGCGTCAGCACGCCCGACTCCCGTACGTACTCGCCGAGGTAGCGCGGGAACGTGCCGTACGCCCGCGGATGCGGCTTGCCGCCCCGCAGGATGCCGTCGGAGCCTCCGGTGTGCGCGCGGTGCCGCATGATCGCGCGCACGTTCTCCTCGTGGCCGACGTGCTGGAGGATCGTCGTACCGAGCCGGTCCCGCACCAGCAGCCGGCGGGCCGTGTCCCAGGGGTCCTCGCCGCGCAGGTCCGCCGACTCCCGGACGGTGCGGCCCACGAAGTCGCCGAGGGCCGGGTCGCCCACCCCGGAGATCTCGATCGTCTCCCACTCCACCGGCACGCCGTGGCAGCCGTCCGAGCCGGTGACCTCCAGGTCGTGCCGGACCCGCCCGGCCGTCACCGGGTCGGTGAGCCGGGCCAGGACCTGCTCGGGGCCGCCCTCGCTCGCCCAGCTCGGCAGCAGCGCGGCGAGGGTGGTGCAGCCGGGGGTGTAGGGATAGGTGTCCAGGGTGATGTCCGCGCCCGCCGCCAGGGCCCGGTCCAGCAGCGCCAGCAGCTCGGGCGCCCGGCCCTTGTTCACCCCGAAGTTCATCGTCGCGTGCGCCAGGTGCAGCGGACAGTCCGCCTCCCGGGCGAGGGCGACCATCTCGGCGTACGCCTCCAGCGCGCCGGCGCCGTAGGAGCGGTGGTGCGGGCAGTAGTAGCCGCCGTAGGAGCCCACCACCCGGCACAGCTCGGTCAGTTCGGCGCCGCGCGCGTACATGCCCGGGGTGTAGGTCAGCCCCGACGACAGGCCCACCGCCCCCTGCTCCAGCCCTTCCGCGACCAGCCGCCGCATCCGGTCCAGCTCCCCGGGGGTGGCCGCGCGGTCCTCCCAGCCGACCACGAGCGCCCGTACGGTGCCCTGCGGGATCAGGTAGGCCGCGTTCACGGCGATGCCGCGGTCCAGCCGGTCCAGGTATCCGCCCACCGACCGCCAGTCGAAGTCGATGTCGTCGCCGTACCCGTTCCACCCGGTGATCGCCCGCCGCACCTCCTCCAGCGTGCGGTCGTCCACCGGCGCGTACGACAGCCCGTCCTGGCCGAGGACCTCCAGCGTGACCCCCTGCGCGGCCTTCGCGCTGTGGTCGGGGTCGCGCAGCAGGGCCAGGTCGGAGTGGGCGTGCATGTCGATGAAGCCGGGGGAGAGGACCAGGCCCTCCGCGTCGATCTCCCGCGTGGCGCGCGGGCGCTGGCAGCCCGCGGCGGCGGCCTCCTTGACGATCGAGACGATGCGGCCCGCGTCGATCACGACGTCGGCGCGGTACGCGTCCGCCCCGCTGCCGTCGACGACGTCGGCGTCCCGGATGACCAGGTCCTCCACACGGGCCTCCTAGAAGAACGTACGGATGTAGTCCACGACCGTGCCGTCCGCCTCGGCCACCGGGATCAGCTGCCACTTGTCGAACGACGTGCACGGGTGGGACAGGCCGAAGCCGATCCAGTCGCCCACCTCGACGTCCGCCTCCGGATCCGTGCGCAGCCAGGTGTGCTGGTCGGACAGCCCGGTGACGGTGATGCCGGCGGCCGGGCGCTCCTCGCCGTTCCGGCGTACCACCTGGGCGGTGGGCAGGTCCAGGTCGTGGGCCGCGTCGCGCTTGCCCGCGTTGGCGAAGGCCTGCTCGGGCGCCGGCCGGGAGACGACCTGCGCCCACAGCCGGAAGGCGGGCTCCAGCGCGCCCTCCTCGGGGACGCGGCCGAACGGGGTGAGCCTGCGGTAGTGCCCGTCGTCGTGCGAGACGTACGCGCCCGAGCGCAGCAGCTTCAGCACCGGCCCGGACAGTTCCGGGATCCCGGCGAAGACGTCGGCGACCGCGTCGAACCAGGCGCTGCCACCCGCGCTCACCACGATCTCGTCGGCCTCGCCGAACCGTCCGGCCCGGTCCAGCCCGACGGCCAGCTCCACCAGCCGCCGCAGGTACGAGCGCACCCGCTCGGGGTCGGCCTTCGGTACCTCGCCCTCGTACCCCGCCACCCCGACCAGCCGCAGGGTCGGCACGGCGGCCACGGCGGCGGCGACCTGCTCGGCCTCCGCCTCCGTACGCACCCCCGTGCGCGCCCCGTCGCCCGCGCCCAGCTCGATCACGACGTCCACCGGGCGGGCCGCGCCGGCGAGGGCCGCGTCCATCAGCTCCACCCCGCGCACGGAGTCGACGTAGGCGACGAGCCGGAACTCCGGGTCGGCGGCCAGCTCGGCGGCGATCCAGCGCAGGGCGGCGGCGTCCACCAGCTCGTTGGCGAGGAAGATCCGCTGGATGCCGAACGCCCGGGCGACGCGCACCTGGTGGGGCACCGCGAGCGTGATTCCCCACGCGCCGTGCTCGATCTGACGGTGGAAGAGCTGCGGGGCCATGGAGGTCTTGCCGTGCGGGGCGAAGGCCAGGCCGTGCCGGGCGGTGTACGTCTCCATCAGCGCGAGGTTGTGCGCCAGGCGCTCGGCGGACAGCGCGAGGACCGGGGTGGTGAAGCCGCCGCCGTCCCGGTCGCCGTCCCGGAAGAGATTGCGGCGCTGGGCGGCCAGCTCGGCGACGGTCAGGCCGTAGGCGTCCGGCGGCAGGCCCTTGAAGCGGTGGTCGACGTGTTCCTCGGCGAGGCGGGTGAGCGCTTCGGTGCCCATGAAGCCCCTCTCAGGTGTTGCATTCTCTGCAACGACCATTGCGTCTAGTGCTTACTGGTGTCTAGCATCTCGCCGAACACCGGGTCAACGGATCCGTCGCCCTGGCGATCGACAGGAGTCATCATCAACGACGCTGCTTACGCCTCGGTCGTCGCGCCCCCGCGGCCCGTCACGGACGTGGACGTGGCGGCGCTCGGCGAGTCCATGGTCACCTTCCTGCCCAGCCGCCCCGGCCGCCTCGCCGATGTCCCCTCCTTCGACCGGGCCATCGGCGGCGCCGAGTCCAACGTGGCCTGCGCCCTGGCCGCCTTCGGGCACACGGCCCGCTGGATCAGCCGGGTCGGCGCGGACGGCTTCGGCGACCACCTGGTGGAGCGGATCGCCGGGTACGGCGTCGACGTCACCGCCGTCCGCCGCGACCCCGGCCGGCCCACCGGCGTGTACTTCCGCACCGCCGGCGACCGGGGTACGGGCGCGCACGAGGTGGCGTACTACCGGGCCGGATCGGCCGCCTCCGCGATGTCCGTACGGAACGCGGACCTGGCGGCGGCCCGCGCGGCACGGGTGCTGCACCTGTCCGGGATCACGGCCGCGCTGTCGGCCAAGTGCCGGGAGCTGCTGTACGAACTGACGGCTCCGGGGCCGGGACGCCCACCGGTGTCCTTCGACGTCAATCACCGGCCGGGGCTGTGGCGGGACGGCGACGGCGCCGACGTCCTGCTGGAGCTGGCCCGGCGCGCGGACATCGTCTTCGTCGGCGAGGACGAGGCGGCCCACACCTGGGGGACCACCGGTGGACCGGCCGCCGTCCGCCGGCTGCTGCCCGAGCCGCACGTGCTGGTCGTCAAGGAGGGGGCGCGCGGCGCCACGGCCTTCACCCGGGCCCGGCCCGACGGCAGCTTCCAGCCCGCCCTGCGCACCGCCGTCGTGGCCACCACCGGCGCCGGAGACGCCTTCGCCGCCGGCTTCCTCTCCGCCACCCTGCGCGGGCTGTCCGTCGAGGCCCGCCTCAGGCACGGCCACCTCTTCGCCGCCGCCGCCCTCACCACCCCCGGCGACCTGGCCGCACCCCCCGCCCGCGACCACGCCGACCGCCTCGCCGCCCTGGACGACGGGGCATGGGGGAGACTTCGACTCGGCCCCGGCTGGACACGAGCCGAGCGGGCCGAGGAGGAGGCGAACATCCCATGAGTCAGACCGTCGACCGCGCCC
Source organism: Streptomyces sp. WELS2 (assembly GCF_013870595.1). Classification (GTDB taxonomy): domain Bacteria; phylum Actinomycetota; class Actinomycetes; order Streptomycetales; family Streptomycetaceae; genus Streptomyces. The sequence goes on from NZ_JACBWZ010000019.1 coordinate 5,603, forward strand.
TGAGCATCCTGCCGCTGCTCGCCGAGGGCCCCGCCGACCTGGGGCAGGTCGCCGACCGCCTCGGCGTGCACAAGTCCACCGCCCTGCGCCTGCTGCGCACCCTGCACGAACACGGCCTGGTCTACCGCCAGTCCGACCAGCGCTACCGGCTCGGCGCCCGGCTCTTCGCGCTCGCCCAGGAGGCGATGGAGAACCTCGACATCCGCGAGATCGCCCACCCCCACCTCGTACGGCTCAACGAACAGTGCGGCCACACCGTCCACCTCGCCGTGTACGAGGAGAACGAGGTGCTGTACATCGACAAGGTGGAGAGCCGCTACCCGGTCCGCATGTACTCCCGGATCGGCAAGCCGGTGGCCATCACCGTCGCCGCCGTCGCCAAGCTGCTCCTCGCCGACCTGCCCGGACCCGAGCGCCGCGCCCTCGCCGAGCAGCTCGACTACCCGATGTACACGGCCCGTTCGACCGCCCACGCCGAGGCCTTCCTGAAGGAGCTGGCCACGGTGCGCGAACAGGGCTGGGCCACCGACCTCGGTGGCCACGAGGAGTCCATCAACTGCGTCGCCGCCCCCGTGCGCGGCGCCGACGGCCGGGTGGTCGCCGCCATGTCGGTCTCCGCGCCGAACGTGGTCGTCACCGCCGAGGAACTCCTCAGCCTGCTCCCGCTGGTCCGTCGCACGGCGGACGCCATCAGCGGCGAGTACTCCGGAAGAACGCCAGTGAAGGGCACCCCCGCATGACCGACAAGATCGCGCTCACCCCGAAGACCCACACCACCCCGCCCGCGAAGTTCTCGCACGGCGTGAAGAAGGGCAACATCCTCCAGGTCGCCGGCCAGGTCGGCTTCCTGCCCGCCGAGGAGGGCAAGCCTCCGACGCCGGCCGGCCCCACCCTGCGCGAGCAGACCCTCCAGACCCTCGCCAACGTCAAGGCGATCCTGGAGGAGGGCGGCGCCACCTGGGACGACGTGATGATGATCCGCGTCTACCTCACGGACGTGGACCACTTCGCCGAGATGAACGACATCTACAACGCCTACTTCGAGGACCAGGGCCTCACCCGGCCGCCCGCCGCCCGCACGACGGTCTACGTCGGTCTGCCGGCCGGCCTCCTCATCGAGATCGACGCGCTCGCCGTCCTGGGCTGACGCGCGCCGACCCCCTTCCCGCACGTACGTCCGCACGGCACGGCACTCCCCGGGGTGCCGTGCCGCGCTCCGCCCTGCCCGAAAGCACCATGCATTTACGAAGAGGACCCCCGTATGTCCTTTCCGCTCGCCGCACCCGCCCCCACCGCGCCACCCCACACCGGGGGCCTGCTCCTCCTGATCGACGGCACGCCCGGCCTGCTCACGGTCGCCGCCCTCGGCATGGCCCTCCTGCTCTTCCTGATCATCAAGGTCCGGCTCCAGCCCTTCGTGGCCCTCCTCGCCGTCTCCATAGCCGTCGGCCTGCTGGCCGGCCTCTCGGTCACCGAACTCTTCGGCACCGTCCAGCGCTCCGACGCCGTCTCCACCATCGAGTCCGGCATGGGCGGCATCCTCGGCCACGTCGCCGTCATCATCGGCCTCGGCACGATGCTCGGCGCGATCCTCGAAGTCAGCGGCGGCGCCGAAGTGCTGGCCGCGCGCCTGCTGGCCCTCTTCGGCGAGAAGCGGGCCCCCCTCGCCATGGGCCTGACCGGACTGCTGTTCGGCATCCCGGTCTTCTTCGACGTGGGCATCTTCGTCCTCGCGCCCATCGTCTACGCGGCGGCGAAACGCTCCGGCAAGTCGGTGCTCCTCTACTGCCTCCCGCTGCTCGCCGGCCTGTCCATGACCCACGCCTTCCTGCCGCCGCACCCCGGCCCGGTCGCCGCCGCCGGACTGCTGCACGTCCAGCTCGGCTGGGTCGTCCTCATGGGCATCGTCTGCGGCCTGCCCGCCGTACTGGCCGCCTGGGCGTACGCCGCCTGGGCCGGAAAGCGGATCTTCGTCCCCGTACCGCAGGACATGGCGGAGGCGGCCGAGGAGGCGAAGCGGGCCGTGGCGGCCGAACAGCGCGCGCAGGGCGTGACGCCGGGGGAGACCCCGGTGTCCCTGGCCACGGTCCTGACCATCATCGGCACCCCGCTGCTCCTCATCCTCGCGGCCACGTTCTCCTCGATCGCCCTGGACCCCTCTCCCACGCGCTCGGTCCTGGAGTTCTTCGGCAACCCCTTCGTCGCCCTCACCCTCGCCCTGCTGCTCGCCTACTACCTCCTCGGCATCCGCCGCGGCTGGTCGCGCAAGTCGCTGGAGACGGTGTCGACCGCCTCCCTGAAGCCGGTCGGCAACATCCTGCTGGTGGTCGGCGCGGGCGGGATCTTCGGCGCCGTGCTGAAGGCCGGAGGCGTCGCCCAGGCCCTGTCGGACACCTTCCACGGCGTCGGCCTGCCGGTGATCGTCCTGTCGTACCTGATCGCACTGGTCCTGCGGGTGGCCCAGGGCTCGGCGACGGTCGCGATCGTGACGACGGCGGGCATCGTGGCCCCGCTGCCGGCGGAGGGCGGGCACTCGCAGGCTTTCGCCGCGCTCGTCATCATGGCCATCTCCGCCGGCTCCATCTTCGCCTCGCACGTCAACGACGGCGGATTCTGGATGGTGGCCAAGTACTTCGGCATCAGCGAACGGGACACGCTGCGCAGCTGGACGGTGCTGGAGTCGGTGTTGTCGCTGGCGGGGTTCGCGGTGGCGGCGGTCGCCGGGGTGTTCGTGAGCTGACCGGTTCCCGGCGTGTCCGTGGGCTGACTGGTTACGGCACAGGGAAGTCGTCCATACTGCCGCCGTGGAGCAGCGCATAGGATCGAGCAGCAAACCGACCGTGGCCGGGGAGCCGTTGAAGGCGGAGCCGGTGCTGGGTGCGGGTTTCGACCCGGCCTTCGTTCCGGGGATCACGGGACCGACGCCGGCGCCGGCGCAGGCGGAACCGGTGTCGAAGGAGCCGTCGGAGCCGCCGGGTTCGCCGGATGTGGAGACCACCGGGGAAGCCCCCGCGGAAGCCGTCGCGGAGGCCCCCGAGGAGGACCTCGACGCATCCCCGGAATCCGCGGACGGTGACGGACCGGTCTTCGAGGCGGCGGACCGCCGGGCGCGGATCGTGGCCGACCGCAGGGGCGTCCGCCTCAGCCTGGACGAGGAGGCCTGCGAGTTCCGCTGGGACGAGATCGCCGCGGTGGAGACGGAGACGGCCCGCTTCGGCAAGCGGTACACCGTCACCGTGCACACCCCTGACCGCCGCTGGTTCCCGATCGAGATCGAGGCGACGGCCAGGGCGCGCTTCAAGGAGTGGGACGAGCAGCTCGACGCGGTGCTCGACGCCTACTTCGAGGAGGCGTAGCCGCTAGGAGCAGTACTGGGCGGCCTTGCCGATCGACCGGTACATACAGTCGGCGTTCTCCAGCAGCTGCAACACGGCGTCCTTGTTCCGGGAGGTCTCCCGCTCGATGACTTCGTCGGGCGGGTAGAACCCGCCCCCGGACGACGACGTCGGGTACATCTCGAAGGTGTAGCTGAAGATCTTCTGCGTACCCCACAGATAGTCGTCGATCGTCCCGTCCGTGATGTACAGGTCGCTGGACTGCTCGGCGGTGTATCCGTTGCTGGCGGCCATCTTCCGTCCGACGGCCTGGAACGCGGCGGCGTCGTCGGCGGTCATCCCGGTGGCGGTGTCCGAGTAGGTCCAGCCGAACGGCCACAACACCAGCTCGCTGTAGGTGTGGAAGTCGATCCCGGCCGTGATCTGCTGCTTGCCGCCGACGACCCGGCCGCGCACGAAGTCGGCGACGACCTTCACCTCGGGCGCGGACTCGGCGGCGGACCCGCGGTAGGTCTCGGAGGACGTCGAGCCCGACGACCCGCCGCAGCAGCCCCACTTGTAGTCCCAGTTCCGGTTGAGGTCGGTCCCGACGTACGAGGACCCCGAGTTGGGCTGCCGGTTCTTCCGCCACGACCGGTACGACCCGCCGGCGATGTCGTACTCACCGCCGTCCGGGTTCAGATCGGGCACGATCCAGATCTCACGGCTGTTGACGAGGTTGGTGATCCGCGAGTCCGTCCCGTACCCCGCGCCGAGTTCGCGCAGCAGGTAGAGGGCCATCTCCACGGTGAGGTGCTCCCGGGCGTGCTGGTGCGCGGTGAACAGCACCTCGGGCTCGTTCTCGTCGGTGCCGACGTTGTCGCTGACCTTGATGGCGATGATGTCCCGCCCTTGGTACGACTTCCCGATCACCCGCTTGTTCATGATGCCCGGGTAGGCGGCGAGCCGCTGATCGATCTCGGCGTTCGCCTCGGCGTAGTTGTGGTACTTCGCGTCGGCGCTGGGGAAGTCGTAGAGCCGGGCCTGCCCGCGCTGGGGTACGGCCCCCAGGGGCTGGACGTCGTACCCCATCCGGCGCAGCTTCTCGACCTGCTCCGCCCGTCCGGAGACGACGACGCTCTCCTCGTCCGCCTCGTCGACGGTCACCCCGGCCGACTGGATGGCCGTACGGGTCACGGGTGTGGTGCGCTGATGGATCTCGTACTGCCGGATGCCGTCGTCGGCCGGCACCGCTCTGCGCACGCCGTCGGCGCCGGCCTGGTCGAGCCCGGCCGACACCGGCGCGGCGAGCGCGAGGGCCAGCAGCGCACCGAGCGCGGCGGTCCGTCTGCGAAGTCGCATGAACGCTCCCTGTGGGGGTTGGAGTGGGTGTTCCCGTGCGACGTGCGGTCACGAACCTTGCGGGGGGCCGTTCGTGGGACTCCCTGTGGGTTCGCTGTGGTCTCGCTGTGCGGGTTGGCGCTCATGGTGGGGGGTGGGCATGGACAGGTCAAGTACGCGGAAGGGGTCCCGACGGAAACCGGCCGGGGGCTCCTCAGCGCTCCGCGGGGCGGGCTTTCAACGCCTCGACGAACGAAGCGAAGGCGTCGGCCCGGAAGGTGAGGGTGGCGCGGGTGGGGGCTTTGGAGTCGCGGATGGATATGTGGGGGTGGGTGTGGGCGACTTCGACGCAGTCGTTGCCCTCGCCTCCGCCGGAGAAGGACGACTTCTTCCACGAGGGGGAGGTGATCATGCCGGTCCTCACAGCTCCTTCGCCAACTGGTGGATGAGGTCGCGCGACCGTTCCGGGGGCAGCGCCTCTTCCTTCACCCTACGGAAGAGCTTGCGAAAGTGCTCCAACTGCGCTTCCGAGTCGATGAACGCCGTGCCGTGCGGAGCATCCCGTACGACGGTGTCCAGCCGGGGAACCGCCCCTCCCACGTGCACCATGGTGCTTCCGGCGCCCGCGAAGTCGTCCAGCGCGAAGGGGATGACCCGCACGGTGACGTGGTCCGCCTCGGACACCTCCAGAATGCGGTCGAGCTGGACCCGGGAGGCGGCGCGCCCGGCCACCCTGATGCGGAGCGCCGCTTCATGGATCACGGTCTCGTACGGGATCGGGTCCGGGCTGTGGATGACGACTCTCCGCTTCATCCGGTGCTCCACGCGCAGAGCCACCTCGCTGTCCGGGAACTCCGGGTTCATATAGGCGAAGAGGGCCCGGGCGTAGTCCTCCGTCTGAAGAAGACCCGGTACGTGGATGACGGCCACTTCCTTGCGGAACCGCGCATGGTGGTCCAGCTCGGCGAGATCCTGATAGGCGGTGGGGAGGATGCCCCGGTACTCCTCCCACCAGCCGCGCGTACGGTCGGTCGCCATGGCTGCCAGGGCATTGATCAACGCGTCGTCCGTGCAGGCGTAGTTGGCGGCCAACCGTCGCACACGCTGCTCGCTCACTCCGGCGATCCCGGACTCCATCTGGCTCATCTGCACGGAGTTCGTGCCCAACAGGGCCGCTGCCTCCGTCGCCTTGAGGCCGGCGGCCTCGCGAAGCCTCCGCAGTTCGGTGCCCAGGCGCACTTGGCGCGCTGTGGGGTTCCGTCGTGCAGGCACGGCGTCCTCTCTGGTGAGGTGACTCGTTCGGGGTCGACGTTACGCGACCCGCTTGCAGCGAATGAAAATTATGCCCTACCGTCGGTGACGTAACGAGCACGCTGCGGAAGCGCACCGCACCGTCCTGCCATGACGCCTGCGGCAAAGCCACCGCGCTCGACTCCCCCTTCTCCCTGCTGGAGTTGATGAGGCATGCCTGAAACCGGGACAACCGAGACATGGGACTACACGCTCTACATCCCCAACGACCTCAGAGCCGTGACCGTGTGCCGTCGCACCCTGCGGGTGATCCTGGCGATGCACGGGTTGACGGCGCTCGCGGACACCGCGGAGCTGCTGGCGACGGAGTTGGTGTCGAACGCGGTGCGGCACACGAAGGGACCGGCGGCGATGCGGGTGCGGAGGTCGGCGGAAGGGCTGGTGTGGATCGGGGCGTGGGACACGGACCCGGAGCCGCCCGAGCCGCCGGTGCCGTTGGAGAGGTCGGGGGAAGCGGAGGAGGGGCGGGGACTCGGGCTGGTCGTGGCGTGCGCGGAGTACTGGGGCTGGCAGCCGTCGGCGAGGTTCGGGGACCGGGGGAAGTACGTGTGGTGCGAGCTGGGCGTGGCGTGAGCCGATGGTATTGGACCAACAGGTTCATAACTCACCTGCCCGGCGCACAACCGTCACCGGAACGGAATCGTGAGCCACGGACTGCCGGGGTCGGACATCAGAATGCCGGATTCCCTGGTCAACCTGACGCGAACCCACTGAACGTCTCGGCAACGCTCGGTCCAGACCCTGAGAACGGTCCTAGTTCCTCCAGCCTTGCACCTTCGAAACGACGCCTCATTTCGTCGTGCACCGCAGCCCACCCCGTCCATGATTCAATCAGTCGCGATCGCCTGATCCTGTATTGAGGATGTGATGGACTGCGGGTCCGACTCTGACGCGGATTTGCTTGTCACGCTCGTTATGGAAAGAGACGACTCCGTCCACGGGCGAGCCTACTTCCGGCAAAGGCGCAGGGTGAAGTTCCGCCGCGGGATTGTAGGACGCAATATCAAGGAACACGGTGACCTCTTGCGCTCCCGAAAGTTCCAAAAACACCCCGAATGGAAACTTGGCCTTTACCGTTCCCTGTACCGACTCTCCTACGGGGTATAGCCGCTTTGCTTCTTCCCACTGCTTTTCAGTGCTCATCTATGGCGAATCCTGGGGTACTGATTGAGTTCCTCGATCACTGTGTTGGGTATTTCTAGTTCGGTAAGTGGTCCCCCTTCGTAGGGATGCTCGTGTCGGGCGAATCTCTCAAGATAGTCCTTTATGGGTACCTGGATCTCTATCACTCCTTCACCGTAATGGTTTGCGTACATTTCTGCCAATTGTCGTTCCTTGGCAAAATAGACAAGGCCGTTCATGTACGGGTCATCGGGCCCTCCTGGGAAGTCTTCGGCCCGGTAGCCATATTGTTCCTGATAGTCGCCCCGACCCCTCTGGGGTGCTTTGTAGATCGATTGGACCTCATCTGGGCACTCGTCTGGCGCGAGTCCGAGATGGTCGGTCCACACCTGTGGATTGTGAACGTAAGTGGCTGGGTTGGGGGCGGGGGAGAGCCCAAGGGGATCAGGAGTGAGGTACCGGGCCGTCTCGGGGTCGTAGTGGCGGAAGTAGTTGTAGTGGAGGCCTGTTTCGGGGTCGTAGTACTGGCCTGGGAAGCGTAGGGGGGTGTAGGTGGTGCTGGTTGCTGCCCAGGCTGTTGTGCCCCAGAGGGTGCTGCGGGTGTGCCAGGCGATGTCGCCCTGGTCGTCCAGCAGCTCGGTCGGGGTGCCGACGAGGTCGGTGACGATGGCGAAGAAGCGGGAGTCGATCTCCTGCTGGGGTGCTTGGGCCGCGGTGATGCGTTCCGTTTGGGCGAGGGGGCGTAGGCCCTGGTGGTCCCAGGTGAGGGTGATCGGGTGGGGGAAGGCTTCGGACGTTGTCGTCTGTTCGCAGAGTGTGGTGCCGTCCCAGGTGAAGTCCACCCGTTCCACGACCGTTTCGCCGTCTTCGGCCAGGCGGAGTTTGGCGGTGCGGCGGCCCAGGGGGTCGTAGGTGTAGCGCCAGCGGGTGCCGTCCGGTGTCACCACCGAGGTCAGGCGGTCCTCCGCGTCCCACTCGTAGCGCCAGGTGTCCGGCTTGCGGGAGAGGCGGGTCTTCTGGCGCAGGGTGATGCGGCCCAGGGCGTCGTGTTCGTAGCGGACGCTGCCGGCCCGGGTGATGCGGGTGCCGGTGTAGGTGCGGGGGCCCGTGGACTCCGCTCCCGGGTGGGTCGCCGGCCAGTCGGCTTCGGTCTGGTTGCCCGCCTCGTCGTAGGCGTAGCGTTCCGTCCAGCCGGCCGCGTGGACCGCCGTCACCCGGCCCGTCGCGTCCAGGTCGAAGCGGCGGGCGCCCCACAGGTCGTCCTCGATGCCGGTCACGTTGCCGTCGGCCCGGTAGGTGTACGTCCGGTGCCGGACCCGCCGGCCCTGTGCGCCGGTCACCGACTGGGTCGTCAGGCGGCCCAGCGCGTCGAAGGTGTGCTCCAGGGTGATCGCCCCGGCGACCAGGCGCCTCAGTTCGTGTCCGGCCTCGTCGTAGGTGAAGTCGATCGGGCGGCCCGATGCCGTCATGCCCGTGACGCGGCCCGCCTCGTCGTACGTCCAGGTGGTCTGCGCCCCGGTCGGGGTCACCCGGCTCGTGCGGCGGCCCAGGGCGTCGTACGTGTACGTCACCGTGCGGCCGTCGACCGTCTCCGAGCGCAGGCGGCCGTGGCGGTCGCGCAGGAGGGTCAGGGTGGTGCCGTCGGGACCGGTCGCGTGGGCGAGTTGGTCGGTCAGGTCGTAGGCGTAGGCCGTGACCCGGCCCGCCACGGTCTTGCGGATGACCCGGTCCAGCGCGTCACGCTCGAAGGCCATCTCCTCGCCGAGGGCGTTGCGGCGGGCGGTCAGACGGCCTGCCGCGTCGTGCTCGTACGTCAGGGTGCGGCCGTCGAAGTCCGTCTCGGAGAGCAGGCGGCCTGCCGGGTCGTAGGCGTACTCCCACGTCAGGCCCTGCGGGTTGGTGACCTTCGTCAGGCGCAGTTCGCTGTCGTGGGCGAACTCGTAGCGCACGCCGTCCGGACCGGTTCGGGCGGTCAGCAGGTCGAAGTGGGTGTACTCGAAGCGGGTCACACCGCCCAGGGGGTCGGTGTGGCTGGTGCAGTTGCCCTCGCCGTCATACGTCCAGGACTCCGTCGCGCCGTCGGGGGCCGTGCGGCGGGTCGGCAGTCCTTCGACCGTCCACTCCAGGCGGGAGACACCACCGAGTGGGTCCGTGATGGCGGTCGGGAGGCCGAGGGCGTTGCGTTCGTAGCGGGTGGTCGCGCCCAGGGGGTCCGTCACCTGCACCGGGAGACCCGCGCGGTCGCAGACGACCGTGGTGGTGTTGCCCAACGGGTCCGTCACCGAGGTCAGGTGGCCGGCCTCCGTATAGGTGAAGCGGGTCGTCTGGCCCGCCGGGTCGGTCACCGAGGTGCGGTTGCCCCGGTCGTCGTACGTCTGGTGGATCGCCGTGCCGTCCGGGTTCACCACCTTCACCGGCAGGCCCAGATCGTTGTACTCGGCCCTCGTCTCGCGGCCGTCCGGGCGGACCACCCGGGTGAGGTTGCCCGCCTCGTCGTACTCGAACGCCGTCGTGTGGCCCAGCGGGTCCGTCGTGGACAGCAGGCGGTGGTGGCGGTCCCGGCGGTAGTGGGTGGTCGCGCCGAGCGGGTCGGTCTCGGCGACCACCTGCCAGGCGTCGTTGACCAGGTAGCGGCGGGTGTGGCCCTCGGCCGTCGTCACCGTGGTCGTCCGCAGGCCCGTCTCCGGGTCCGGGTCGCCGTAGCTCAGGCGCAGGGCCATGTGGCCCGCCTCGCCGGCCTCCGCTACGCAGCGGTCCTGGTCGTCGTACTCGTAGGTGTAGCCACGGTCGTTCGTGTCCGTCCAGGACGTCACCCGGCCCCGGTCGTCGTAGCCGAAGCGCAGTGCCAGGCCGGAGGAGTTCACGACCGACGTGAGGTTGCCGTCGGTGTAGCCGAAGCGCTTCAGTTCCTCGCCGGCCGCGGCCAGGTGGTACGCCGTGACGCGGCCCGAGCCCGTCGTGACGCGGACGCCCTGCCCGGCGCTCGTGTACACGCCGAGCGGGGTGCCCTCGGTGTCGTACTCGAAGATGATCGAGTTGCCGTTGCGGTCGTCGATCTGTTCCAGGACCGCCAGGCCGGGGCCGCGTTCGGCGAAGTGGCGTACCCGGCCGGTGCGAGGGTCCGTGATGGTGTAGCCGCCGTCCACACGGTCCAGGGGGAGGCGGGGGCCGTGGCTCGCCAGGGTGGGCAGGCCGGGTGCCGGGTGGGGGTACGACAGGAGGCGGCCGTCCTCCGTGACGTAGACGACTCCCTCCGCGTCGATCTCCAGGCGCTCGTCCAGGGTGGAGGACCAGGAGGGGCCGAACCAGCGGCCCAGCCGGTAGCCGGACTCCACCCGGCGCGTCAGGAGCAGGGGGAGCGCGCCGGGGAGGGTGACGTCCGTCTGCGGCAGGTACATCCTGCCGGTGGCCACGTTGACCGGGTCGCCGCAGCCCTTGGTGCTCTCCTGGTCGTGCGAGTGCTTCGGCGGATCGTTCTCCACCGCGTCCCGGGCCGACTTCCCGGCCGCGCCCTCCGCCCCCGCCCGGCTCTCCCGGGCCGCCGTCTGCGCCGCTCTCCGGGTCAGGCCCGCCTCCGCCGCCTTTCTGGCGAGCCCCGCCTCCATGCCGAGGCCCTTGCTTCCGAGGAGTTCGGGTGTGACGCGGCCGAAGAATTCGGAGGGGTCCTTGCGGAATTGATCCCACATGGCCTTGGCGGCCTGGTCGGGGTGGGCGGCGGTGGTGGCCAGGCCGGAGAGCGTCATGCTGACGTTCTGCAGGTAGGCGGCGGGGTGGGTGAGGTTGTAGGGGTCGACGGGGTTCACCCCGCGGACGAAGGTGAGCAGACCGGCCGTGCCCTTGATCACGCCCCCGCCGAAGTGGGTCAGCTCGATGCCCGCGGCCAGCGAACCGTCCACCACCTCGGTCTTGAGGCGGTCCAGCGGCGGGGGCTCGGCCGGTGCGTGCGCCATGGCCGCGCGGACCTTGGCCTGCGCCTCGGTGGCGGCGGTGTTGCGCTGCTCGCGGGCCTGGGCCAGCTTGTGGAGCGCGGCCCGCACATCGGCCTTGCCGGGGTCCTGGAAGTCGGCGGGCCTGGGGCCGGGGTCCTCGCCCGCCTCCGCCTTCGTGTTGTAGGCGGCGACCTTCTCCTTGTGCGCCTCGTACGCCTCCCTGGACGCCTTCACCCCCTTTTTGTAGAGGCGGACGGCCTCCCGGGCCTGTCCCTGCGCCCACGTGACCGTCTCGGCGTACGCCTCCAGCGCCCCCGCCGCCGCTTCACACGCCTGGGCCGCCTGCGCCCACTTCGCAGGGTGCACACCGAACTTCTCCCGGAAGGCGTCCCCGCCCTCACCCCTCCACCCCGAGGAGTCGACCTTCCGCAGCCCCTGACCCACCCGGTCGAACGCACCGTGGAAGTCCCGCAGATGCCGCGCGGCCTGCCGGATCTTCGCCGGGCTGCCGTGGACGAGCTCGTCCGCCTCCTCGCTCTGGCCGAGCTGCTGCTCACCCGGCGTCGCCCCCAGATCGGAGGCGACCCCGTCCCCCCAGTCCTCCACCACATCGGCCCACTCGTGCACCCCGAGCCGGTCCAGACCCTCACCGATCTTGTCCGTGGTGTAGTCGACACCCTTGCCCAGCAGCTTCTTGCCGCCGTCGACCAGGTGCTCACCGCCGCTGAGGAGCTTGTTGGTGATGTCCCCTAGGCCCATCAGCCCTCACCCTCCTGCCCGGCCGCCCGGGCGCGGGCCTCGGGGGACGGGTGGAAGGTCTCGGTCAGCATCTCGTCATAGCGCTCGGCCGAGACTCCGTACTTTTCCTGCACGTCGTCCCGGTCCAGGCCCGGCAGGGAGATGTCGTCCGAGGTCAGCACCTCGTACGAGGCGTCCCTCCAGCCCTGCCTGCTGTTCGCCCACGCCTGCCGGAAGGATTCCTCGCTGTAATCCACCCCCGAACCGGAGTCGGCGATCTCCCTCCAGCCCTTCTTCTGCACCTCTTCCTCGGAGGCGTACGGATCACCCACCACCGCGTTCTCGGCGACCTTGAAGGCACCCTTCACGTACTGGTCCGTCTCGTGGTACGTGCCCGCGGCCAGCCCCGTCCTCGCAGCGAAGCCGTTCCCCTCGATCACCAGCGCCCTGACCCCCCACTCCCAGCGCTCGCAGAACGACGTGAACTCATCGGTAAGACCCTGATGCCCCAGCTCCAGCCCCGACAGCGCCAGCTCGGAAAAGCCCCGGCCGGCCCCCGCCCGGCCGTCCATGCCCAGCTCCTTCAGCTCCCCCAGCGCCTCGGTCAGCCCCTTCGCGATCAGGCCCAGTCCGTCCGTCGTCAGGTCCTTGCCGCCGTCCCCGCTCACCGCGCACCCCCCGTCCCGCCGTCGACGTCCACCGCCGCCGCGTCCGGAACGACCCCCCGCACCGGAGGAAACACCATCCCCGCGTCCCCGTCCGCGCAGTCCAGCGCCACCCCGCACGGCACCCCCACCGCCGGCACGGCCGCGTCCAGCAACCGCGCCCCCAGCCAGCGCTGATACGCCCACTCCCGGCCCCCCTCGCCCCGAGCCACCGCGAAACGCGCCAGCGCGGCCTCGTCCGAGAAGGCGTAGATCCAGCGGACACCACCGAGGTCCGCCGTCAGAGGCGCGTCGCCCTCGCCCACCGGCACCAGCACCGCCGTACGCCGGAACGCACCCAGCAGCGCGGCGAACTCGCGTCTTCCGCGCGCGGTTTCCCCGGCGGCCTCGCGCCGTCCGGGTTCGGCCGCGCCCACGTAGTCGTACAACCGTGACCTGCGCGCCTGCCCCACCGAATCGATCTTTCCCCCGTGTTCGGCCATGGCCCGGATCATCACACCGCCCTGTCGGCGGGTTCAACGCGATGGCCGGCCGAGGGATCGAGTCCGGCCAACCGGGGGCGTACAAAGGGGCGCCCGGACCGTGGGGTGGTCCGGGCGCCCGGGGAGGGGACGGGGTCGGTTACGGCAGGGCGTGGACGTGGGCTCCCACGCCGTTGGACCAGGCGTTGCCCGAGGCCGCGTCCCAGTTGGTGGACCAGGTCATCGCGCCGCGCAGGTCGGGGTAGGTCCTGGACGGCTTGAAGGTGCCGCAGTTGGCGGCCTTCGTCAGGCAGTCCAGGGCGTTGTTGACGACCGTCGGGGAGACGTAGCCGCCGCCGGCCGCGCGGGTGGAGGCGGGCAGGCCGAGGCCGACCTGGGACGGGGACAGGCCGCCCTCCAACTGGATGCAGGCCAGCGCGGTGAGGAAGTCGACCGTGCCCTGGCTGTAGACCTTGCCGTCACAGCCGAGCATCGAACCGCTGTTGTAGTACTGCATGTTGACGACCGTCAGGATGTCCTTGACGTTCAGGGCCGTCTGGAAGTACGAGTTCGACGTCGACTGCATGTCGATCGTCTGCGGCGCCATCGTGATGATCAGGGACGGGCCCGCCTTCGCCGACAGGGACCGCAGGGCCTGCGTCATGTACGTCGCGTTGAGGCCGTTCTCCAGGTCGATGTCGACGCCGTCGAAGCCGTAGGTCTGCATCAGGCCGTACACGGAGTTCGCGAAGTTCGCGGCCGAGTTCGCGTCGCTGACCGACACCGAGCCCTTCTCGCCGCCGACCGAGATGACGACCTTCTTGCCGGCCGCCTGCTTGGCCTTGATGTCTGCCTTGAACTGGTCGACCGTGTAGCCGCCGAGGCCGGCCGAGTCCAGGTTGAAGGTCACCGCGCCCGGCGTCGAGGTGGCGTCCGCGAAGGACACCGCGATGATGTCGTAGGCGGAGGGGACGTCCGACAGCTTCTGTACCGTGGCCCCGTTGTTGAAGTTCTGCCAGTAGCCGGTCACCGCGTGCTTGGGCAGGGAGCCGCCGCCACCGCCACCGCCGCCCGAGCCGGTGGTCGTGCCGGTGACGGTGGCCGACTTCGCCGACTCGCCCGCCGCGTTGGCGGCCGTCACCTGGAAGGAGTACGCCGTGGAGGCCGCGAGGCCGGTCACCGTCGCCGAGGTGCCCGACACCGCCGTGATCTTCGTACCGTCGCGGTAGACGTTGTAGCCCGTCGCGCCGGTCACCGCCGGCCAGGACAGGGAGACCGAGGACGAGGTCGTGCCGGTGACGGTCAGGCCGGCGGGGGCGGCCGGGACCGTGGGGGCCGGGTCGCCGCCTCCGCCGCCGTCGGGGCCGTAGACGGAGAGGTCGTCGGCGTAGTAGGCCGCCTGGCCGTACCAGCCGTGGGTGTAGACGGTGACCGAGGTGGTGGAGGAGCCGGTGGTGAACGTCGTCTGGAGCTGCTTCCAGGACGGCGTGTCGGGGGTCCAGGTGGAGACGTCCGTGGTGCCGGTGCCCGTCACGCCCAGGTAGGCGTAGCCGCCCTGGACCCACGCGCTCAGCGTGTACGTCGAGTTGGGCTTGACCGCGACCGTCTGGGAGCACTTGGCGGTGTCCTGGCCGGCCGGGGTCGCCTTCAGGGCGCTGGTGCCGCCGTGCACGGGCGAGGTGACCGTCGCGCCGCTGCCGGCCGTGCACGTCCAGCCGGTGAGGCCCGACTCGAAACCCGCGTTCCGCACGTTGTTCACGTCCGCCGCCGAGGCGGGGGAGGCCGCGGCGAGGCCCGCTACCGCGAGGGCCAGGGCGGTGGCGGCGGACCATGCCGCGAGGCGCCGTCCGGTGGGTCTGGGTATGCCTGGTGCGCGGTCCACTGAAGCCTCCGGGTGGGGAGTCGGACGGGGGGAGAAGGGGAGAGAGGACGGTGGCCACCGCTCGCCCTACAAGTTGGTCCAGACCAATCGGGGGTGTCAAGAGGTCCAGACCAGATTCATGACGAGCCGACGGCTCAACCTGTCCTGGTTTGGCGGGGCTTGCGGCGGGAGAGTTCCCCACCGGCTTCCCTCACGCTGTTCTCCCGGTCACATGGCCGTGGATACAGTGCTCGGGTAGTCACGCAATGAAGTCGTCCCGGCGCGCCGGAGTGATCCCGGTGGGCCGACGGATGTGAAGAGCGGAGAGCTGCGCGTGCCAACAGCCATTGCCGTGACCAGCGCCGACATGGCGCTGCCGGCGCAGGACGAGCGGACCGTACCCGCCGTCGTGCTGACCGGACTCGACCGCGGACCGCTGGACGAGGGCCTCGCCGGACTCCACCGGCTCACCGAGCAGCACGGATACGTGGTCGTCGTCTGTTCCGAGGCCACCCCGGAGCCCGTCGTGCGGCGGCTGCACACCCTGCGCGCGCTGCTGGAGAGCGACCGCGTCGCCCTGTTCCGGCCCGCCCTGCCCCCGCTCGGTGTCGCCGTCCTGGCCCGGCAGTTGCGCCAGCTCGCCTCCTGCGATCTGAGTCCGGGCGTGCTCGCCTCCGCCGGACGGCTGCTCACCCACTACATCCACGCCGGCGCCGTCCTCGGCTCGGTCGCCCGGCTGGACCGGGTCCCCGTCGGGCTGAAGGCGCACGCCAGGTCATGGGTGCCCGGCAGCCAGTTCGCCGTCCTCGCCCACCCCGAACCGCATGTGGTCAGGGTCGGCCCCGAAACCACCCTGAAGGGGCCGGAGTTCGGTACCTGGATGCTGGTCGCCAAGGGGCAGTCGCACAGCGACGACTGGATCGCGGGCCTCGGCACCCGGTGGGGCGTGCACGGGCTGCGCGAGGCCCCGCTGCCCGCCGAGTCACCGGCGTGGTGGGGGACCGGCCGCCTGGCCGAGTTCTGCGGCTACCTCGCCGACCTGTCCGTCCTCTACCAACTGGTCACCTCCGTACGGCAGACCCGCTGTCACTGGTGCGGCCTCGACGTCATCGGCGACCGCTGCGTCTTCTGCCGCGCCACCGCCGAAGCCCCCGCCCCGCCCCGCGCCCTGGAATCGCGAACGCCCGCCTGACCCGCGCGCACCCGACCCGTCCCGCCCGACCGATACCCCCAACGAGGTTGCACGGTCCATGAACTCCCGTCAGCGCCGCGGCGTGATACTGCTGATCCTGTCGGCCCTGTGCGCTCTGGGCGCGTTCGCCGGCGTGCTCTCCTTCGTCCACGACGTGAACACCAAGGTCGGGCCCGAGACCACCGCCTACCGGGTCAGGACCGAGGTGAAGCCGTACACCACCCTGGACGCGGACCAGTTCGAGAAGGTCGAGATGCCCAGGCGGTGGCTCTCCGGCAACGCCGTCACCGACCTCGCGCAGATCCGCGGCAAGATCGCCGTGACCACCCTGCGCGCCGGCTCCCTGCTCCAGACCGACATGATCGTGGACCGGCCCGCCCTCCAGCCCGGCCAGCAGGAGGTCGCCATCATGATCGACGCGGCGACCGGCGTGGCCGGCAAGATCACCCCGGGCTCGCGCGTCAACGTCTACGCCACCTTCGAGGGGCGCAAGCAGGGCGACCCCGACCAGTCGAAGATCATCGTCACCAACGCCCGGGTCATCGACGTCGGCCAGATCACCGCCCTCGACCCCGACGACGACAACCGCCGCCGGCCCACCGACGCCGTCCCCATCACCTTCGCGCTGTCCACCCTCGACGCCCAGCGCATCACCTACGCCGAGTCCTTCGCCCAGCGCGTCCGGCTCGCGCTCGTGGCCCCCGGCAGCGAGACCAGCGTCCCCGACCAGGACCGCACCTACGAACTCGCGACGGACAAGTGAGAGGCGGCCATGCCCACCAGGATCCTCCCGGCCGGCGCGGACCCGGACGCCGTCCGCTCCCTCACCACCCTGCTCAGCCAGCTGCCCGACGCCGACCCGCAGCCCCCGGTCACCGACTCCACCCAGCTGCTGGACACCCTCGCCCGGCTGGCCGCCGAGTCCGTCGAGGAACTGCCCGAGGTGGTCGTCGTCCACGAACGCATCGGCCCCGTACCGGCGCTGGAGCTGATCCGCGAGGTCGCCCTGCGCTTCCCGGCCGCCGGAGTCGTCCTCGTCACCAGCGACGCGAGCCCCGGCCTGTTCGCCGCCGCCATGGACTCCGGCGCCCGCGGCCTGGTCGGGCTCCCGCTGTCGTACGAGGAGCTGGCCGGGCGGGTGCAGGCCGTCGCCCAGTGGTCGGCGGGGGTACGGCGCCACCTCGGGCACGGCGCCGAGACGCCCGCCGGACCCGGGGGCACCGTCGTCACGGTCAGCGGCGCCAAGGGAGGCGTCGGCGCCACGCTGACCGCCGTCCAGCTGGCCCTCGCCGCCCAGGCCTCCGGCCGCGCCACCGCGCTGGTCGACCTGGACCTGCAGAGCGGTGACATCGCCTCCTACCTGGACGTCCAGTTCCGCCGGTCGGTGGCCGACCTCGCCGCCATCGCCGACATCTCGCCGCGCGTCCTGGCCGACGCCGTCTTCCGCCACGACACCGGGCTCGCCCTGCTCCTCGCGCCCGCCGAGGGCGAACGCGGCGAGGAGGTCACCGACCGGGCCACCCGGCAGCTGGTCGGCGCCCTGCGCTCACGCTACGAGGCCGTCGTCGTCGACTGCGGCGCCCAGCTGAGCGGGGCCGGCGCGGCGGCCGTCGAGTCGGCCGACACCGCGCTGCTGGTCACCACTCCGGACGTGATCGCCGTACGCGCCGCCAAACGCACCGTACGGATGTGGGACCGGCTCCAGATCCGCAAGGCCGAGGAGACCACGGTCGTCGTCAACCGGCACACGCGCGCCACGGAGATCCAGCCCGCGCTGGTGCAGCGCATCACCGGCACCGCGCTCGCCCGGACCGCCGTGCCCGCGGCCTACAAGGAGCTGCAAGCGGTCGTGGACGCCGGACGGCTGCACGAACTCGACGGCAGGAGCACGGTCAGGCAGGCGCTGTGGGCGCTCGCGGCGGAGCTGGGCCTGGCCAGGGCGGGGGAGCAGCCCGCCCACCGGGGCACCGGCCGGGCGGCGGTGGGCTTCCGGCGGCGGAAGGAGTGAGCGGCGCCATGAGGAGACCGGACGGGGACCGGGGGCAGGTCAGCGTCGAGCTGCTCGGCATGACCCCGCTGATCGTGCTGACGCTGGTGCTGATGTGGCAGGCGGTGCTGGTGGGCTACACCTTCACGCTCGCCGGGAACGCCGCCGA
>NZ_JACBWZ010000190.1 GCF_013870595.1 Streptomyces sp. WELS2
CGACGAGGGACCTCTGACGCTCGCGGGTACCGCACCCGCGGCGAACGGAAGCCACTCCGCGAGGCCGACCCCGACGACCCCGACATGCCCTCCGAGTTCCCCGAGCGCTGGTCCCGTTTCCTCCCTCCGGAAGACGTGACGGCACGCCTGCGCGGCCATGCGCGCAATCCCCATCACTCGCACCGCAGGAACGGGAGCGGGAGCGGGAAGGGGAAGGGGAGCGGGGAGAACGGGGGCGGTGGCCCCGAGGCCGGCGGGGGTACCGGGAGCGGCGGGGGTACCGGCGGAACCGGTGACGGCACCGGCGGATTCGGCGGGGGAAGCGGCTTCGGGGGCGGCCATGGAGGCGGCCACGGGGGCGCCGGGAACGGTGGCTTCGGCGGGGCCGGGGGGTACTGGATCGGGCGTGACGCTGGTGCCGGTGGTGGGGAGTACTGGAACGGGGGCCACAACGGCAACGGCGACGTCAACGGTTACGGCGGCATCAACGGAAGCGGCACCGCGGACGGTGACGGGGACGGCGGGAGCGCGGCGCGTCCTGAGTGGTGAGCGCTGACGGACCTCTCCACACCCGGCCTCTCCGTACCCGGCCATCCCGCCCGGCCACCCCACGGCCCCCGGCGCCGTCGGCCGTTTCCACCCTCGGGACTGGACCCCTCGGTGGAGAACGCGCCGGTGTCCGGCCTGTGAATCTCCACCCGTCACTCCACCCGTGCTCCGATCCGCCGGTCCCCGCCCCGCGCCTAGCGTGATCGCACAGGCCGGAGCCGTCCGGCCGCAGCAGGACAGCCGGGCGCCGTCACCGTCGCAGCATCGCCCGGCACGGCTCTGGCACCGGGAAAGGAGGCAGCGGACATGGCGGAGCGGATGGGACGCGGGGACCAGCGCGGTACGACGGGGAGGCCGGCCGGGACCGCGGGGGCGATCAGCGCCGACGGCCCGGTCGGAACGGCCGAGCCACCGCGGCACACCGAGCCACCCCGGTCACCGCAGCGAACCGGACCACCCCGGTCACCCGAGCAATCCGGACCACCTCAGTCACTCCAGCCCCCCGAGCCACCCAAAGCATCCAAGCCCCTGCGGCCTCCCGGCTCCAGGCGCCCAAGGCCCCGGGGCGCCCTCCGCGGCCCTCTGTCCTCCCTCGTGGTGGACATCCTCCTGCCGCTCCTCATCTACTACGCGGCCCGTGCCCTCGGCGCCGGTCAGGGCCCGGCCCTGCTGCTCGGCGGCGCACCGCCGGCCCTGCATCTGCTCGCCGGAGCCGTGCGGCACCGCCGTGTCGACGGCGTGGACCTGTTCCTCACGGTGCTGCTCGTCGCCGCCGCGCTGGTGTCCCTGATCGGCGGCGGCCCCCGCGTCCTGCTGTTCAAGAACGCGGCGCTGTCCCTCGCGGTCGGCGCCTGGGCACTCGGCACCGCTTTCACCAGCAGACCCCTGGCCTTCCGGATGGGCCAGCGGATGCACCGGGGCGAGGCGGTCCGTGCCCGCGCCGGACTCTGGCAGGACAGTGCCCCCTTCCGCCGCGGGCTGCGTGCCCTCACCCTGCTCTGGGGAGCCGAGCAGTTCCTCGACGGTGGCGTGGGTACCCTCGCCGCCGCCACACTCCCGCCGGACACGGTGCCGTTGCTGGACCGCGCCGTCTCCCTGACCCTGCTGGCCCTGGCCGCCGGGATCAGCGCCGGCTACGCCCGCCGCTTCCGCAGACGCCACGCGCTCCCGCTCTTCGGCGCCCCTGCCACGGCACCGCGGGTACCGCGGGCCTCGTGCGCCCCGTAGGCTGGCCGCCGTGTACACGGAGCGGGCCTCACGGCTGACCGGCGCGGTCGTGTGGACGAAGAGGCCGTCCGGCACCGCCGTCCGGCCCGTGCTGCCGGACGGCTGCATGGACCTGCTGTGGAGCGAGGGCCGACTGCTGGTCGCCGGTCCCGACACCCGCCCCTACGCCCCGGAAGGCCCGGCCCGTTCCTGGGCGGGAATCCGCTTCCACCCCGGCACCGCGCCCGCGCTGCTCGGCGTACCGGCGAACGAACTGACGGATCTGCGGGTGGAGTTGGCGGACCTCTGGCCCGCGGCGACGGTCCGGCGGCTGTGCGACCGCATCACGTCGGCCCCGGACCCGGCGAGAGCGCTTGAGGACATCGCCCTGGAGCGGGCGGCGGAGGCGGAAGCCCCGGACCCGTCGCTGCGCCGGCTGGTGGAGTGCCTGGACGAGGGCCGCCCGGTATCGGCGACGGCCGCCGAACTCGGCGTCGGCGAGCGCCGGTTGCACCGCCGCTGCCTGGCCGCGTTCGGGTACGGACCGAAGACCCTGGCCCGGATCCTGCGCCTGCGGCGGGCGCTGGCCCTGGCCCGCGCCGGTACGCCCTACGCGCAGACGGCGATCCTCGCGGGCTACGCGGACCAGCCGCATCTGGCGCGGGAGGTGCGCCGGCTGGCGGGGATGCCGCTCGGGGAGCTACTCGCCGGGAACGGGTAGCGGCGCGAACAGGTCGACGGGGTTGCCGTCGGGGTCGTGCACGGTGGCGTACCGCTGTCCCCAGAAGGCGTCCCACGGCTTCAGCTCCCCGTGGTGACCGGCGGTCACCAGCTCCTCGTACCGGGCGTCGACCTCGGCGGGGGAGCCGCAGCGGAAGGCGAGCGAGACCCGCCCCGGTCCGGCGGGCGGCCGCCATCCGGGATGGAAGGAACGGATGGTCTCCTCGGTGTCCAGGGCGAGCACCAGCCCACCGGGCAACTCGGCCTCGACATGCGGCTGTTCCTCGGCCCCCTCCGGGAACACCGGCCCGAGGCGGCGGTAGAAGGCGAGCGAGGCGGCCAGGTCGGAGACGACCAGGCCGATCACGGCGATGCGTACGGTCATGCGGCCACCGTAGGCAGCGTCCGACGGGCCGGTCTTGAAGGAATCGGACACCGTCCGCGGCTGTCCGGCCGCACAGGGGCGAGCGCCGTTCGCGCGCGGACGCGTGCGCTCCGAGTGCGAAGCCCGCCGCGGTCAAGGTCCGCCAGGTCATGAGTCCGTCCCAACGGACGGCTGTTGCGAACGGTCGCGGAACGCTGTGGGAACCGCCGTCCCGGGCCCGGCGGAGCGCCCGGCGCGGTGCGGCACACCGTGCTCGGACCTCGTCCTTCCTGGCGGAACGCCAGGGAGCACCGAAGGGGCGCGGTGGGTGCGGACGGGGGTGCGCCCCTCGGTGGCGCGTGCCGTACCCGGCCCGCGCCTGTAACAGGGACGTACCAGCGGGTAGTTACAGGAAACGATGAACCGGGCCCGGCCCCTCTTGGTACTCGTAAGCCCCGCCCGCGACCGACGGGCCGGCACCCCGACCGACACGAAGGACGACACCATGCGCGTCAACACGATCACCATCGCAGCCATCGCCGTCGCCGCGGGCCTCTCGCTCACCGCCTGCCAGAGCGACGGCGACGCCACGAGCCGGAGCACCTCGTCCGCCGCGCCCGCATCGGCTGCTTCGACCGGTGACTCGGGGACGGACGCCTCGAAGGGAGATGCCGCATCGGGCGGCTCCGCTCAGGCCGGCGCGACGATCGCCGCCGGGAAGAAGACGGGCGGGGGCCAGGGCACGACCGCCGGGACCGGATCCGGCAAGGGCAGCCAGATCGGCAAGTGCCGCACCGACGAGCTGGAGGTCAAGGCGTCGGACAACACCATCGACGGCGACCCGGGCGGCACCGTCGTGGTGGAGTTCACGAACGGCGGCGGCCGGGACTGCGTGATGTCGGGTTACGCGGGTGTCGACCTGAAGACCAACGCGGGATCGCTGTCCGCGAAGCGCACCGGTGAGCCGGCGAGCAGGGTGGTCCTCAAGAACGGTCAGTCGGTGGCCTTCGGCATCACCTACCCGGTCAACGACTCGGGCGGCTCCGGCGTCCGTATCACCGGGCTCGTGGTGACCCCGCCGGACGAGACCAAGTCGGTCTCCCTCCGCTGGCCCGGTGCCGCCACCCTGCCCGTCACGGACGGCTCCGGCACCCCGGTGAAGGTCGGTCCGATCGGCAGCGCCGGCCAGGGCGGCTGACCCCCGGCCGTCTCGCGGGAAACGGGCCCTGACCCGATGCCCGGGCACCGGGCCCGGTTCGCGCGCGGCAGGGTGCTCCGGCAGTCAGCCGAAGACGACCGGCCCGTTCGGGGTGTGCACGGTGAAGGAGAACGCGGTGGGTCCCTCGGTGAGGTCCAGCGAAGTGCCCAGCGCGGCCGGCCGGACCCGTACCGCCGCCGGGTCGGGTACCGAGGCCGACACCGCCGGCAGCGGGGTGACCGGCAGGCCCGAGGCGGCCGGGTGCCGGGAGTCGCCCCAGCCGATCAGGAACGGCACCGGATCCGGGATTCCCCCGGTGTCCGTGTCGGTCAGCCGCCGGCGCGGTACGGTGCCGTCCGGGGTACGGCGGCTCATCCGCCGTGGCACGCCCGGGCCGACCCCGCGTGTCCGGGCACCGGCGATCGCCGCGTCCAGGTCGGGTGGGCTGATCGCCCAGGTCGGCACGGTGGGACCGGCCAGCCGGTCGACACCGAACGGCCGTGGTCCGGCGGGCTCGGGCTGCTCCGGGTCGGGGCGGGTGATCTCCGGATAGCTCCGGCCGCCGAGCCCGACCAGATGGTTCCGGGTGCCCAGTCCGGGATGGGCACCGCCGGGCACCGGCGTGACCCCGGTCCGGCGTGCGAAGCCGGCGACCGTCGCGGCCAAGTCGGGGGTGGCGCGCACGAGATGATCCAGCAACGGGGCAATGGCGTCCACCTCGCGAGAGGTTACGGGACCGGTGATGCCCCGCGGTATGCCCGTGCGGCACCATGGGCGGCATGATCCGTGCCGCACGCGCCCTGCCGTTGCTCCTCGTCCTTCCCGCACTGCTCACCGCGTGCGGCACCGAGAAGGCGCGTTCCGGCCCCGAGCCGGCGGCCGCCGGCTCCGAGTCGGTGGCGTCCGGTGCCGCCTCGGCTGCCCCGGGCTCCGCACACGCGGCCGGCGGGAGCTCCCGGGAACCGGCGTCCGCCACCCCGGGGCGAGCCGAAATGGACGCACGACTGCGGGCGTTGGGCATCGCACCGGAACTCGTCTACGTCACCGAGGTACCCGGCTTCACGCTCGCGCAGCAGTCCATCGGGGTGAACGGCGACGACGGCTTCTCCGTCGCGTACTGGGCGGAGAACGGCGCCGTCCTGCACCTGTACGCGGAGCGGGGCAGCGCCGTCGACTGCCCGCAGGACCACGTCTGCCGGGCCCCCGTGAAGGGCCAAGTGGTGCGCCTGTACGGGGAGAAGGTCGGGCCCGACGTGCTCCGCCGGGCCGCCGACGCCATCCGCCGTCCCACCCCCGGGGAACTCGTCCCGCTCCTGCCGTCGCCCCGCACGGCGACGGCCCCGGTCCAGCGCGGCGACCTCCCGCCCAACGGCGAAGGAGCCCCCGACAACAGCGTCCCCGGGAGCAGTTGACCGGCCGGCCGGAGCGGTCCCGGCCCCACAGCCTCAACCGCGCCCCCACCGGCCCTCCGGAGACCCCGCCATGCCCCCTCGCCTCCTCCTCTACACCCGTACCGCCGACTACCGTCACGGCTCCATCCCGGATGCCGTCGCCGCCGTACGGGCGTCCGGGGGGTTCGCCGTGGAGCACACCGAGGATCCAGCGGACCTCGAACGCCCGCTGGACGGGTTCGCGGCCGTGGTCTTCCTGTCCACCAGCGGCGAGGTGCTGACCCCGGCCGGGCGCGCGCGGCCGGAGCGGTACACGAGGGCGGGCGGCGGCTTCGCCGGGGTGCACGCGGCGGCCTGCACCGAGTACGGGTGGCCGTACTTCGGCGAACTCCTCGGCGCCCGCTTCACCCGGCACCCCGCGTACCAGCCGGGGCGAGCCCTCGTCACCGACCCCGGCCACCCCGCCACCCGGCATCTGCCGCCGGTGTGGGAGTTCACCGACGAGTGGTACGACTTCGACCGCGTCCCCGGCGGCCCGGCGCGGTCGCTGCTGCGCGTGGACGAGACGTCGTACGACGGTGGCGGGATGGGCGCGGACCATCCGCTGGCCTGGTGCCGCGAGCGGGGCCCAGCGGGCGGGCGGATGTTTTACACAGCCCTTGGCCATGCCTCGGGCGCGTACCGCGATACGGACTTCCTGGCTCACCTGAACGGCGGACTCGGCTGGGCGGCCGGAGCCACTCAGTAACGTTTCTTCGGTGAACCGGTTCCT
This sequence comes from Streptomyces sp. WELS2, assembly GCF_013870595.1. Lineage (GTDB taxonomy): Bacteria > Actinomycetota > Actinomycetes > Streptomycetales > Streptomycetaceae > Streptomyces. The sequence goes on from NZ_JACBWZ010000190.1 coordinate 6,201, forward strand.
CCATTGGGGTGACTAAAGCTCGCGTAGAGGGATGGTCATGTGTGTACCTAGAGATGCTCTTGTCTTGGCAAAGGGCGTCGAGACGCGTGACCCATCCTGCCCGCGTCACCCACCCACAGAAGGAGCCGGACCTTGACTTACGGTAAGAAGCTGCGCGAGCGCATCGCCGGGCCCGGGACCACACCGCTGATCGGCGTGTACGACATGTACTCGGCGTCGATCGCGGCCAAGCACTACGACGGGATGTTCGTCTCGGGCTTCGGCTTCGCGGCCTCGTACTACGGGCTGCCGGACATCGGATTCATCGCCTGGCCCGACATGGTGGCCTTCGTCCAGCGACTGCGGGGCGCCTTCCCGCACCACCACCTGCTGGTGGACATCGACGACGGGTACGTCGACCCCGAGGTCGCCTGTCACGTCGTGGAGGGACTGGAGCGCATCGGCGCCTCCGGGGTGATCCTTGAGGACCAGAAGCGGCCCCGCCGCTGCGGGCACGCCGACGGCAAGCAGGTACTGCCCCTGGAGGAGTACCTGGAGAAGCTGCACAAGGTCCTGGAGACCCGCAAGGACCTGGTCGTCGTGGCCCGTACGGACGCCACGGACGAGCACGACATCCTGCACCGCGCCGAGCGGCTGGCGGCCACCGACGCCGATGTGGTGCTGGTGGACGGAGTGCGCAGCGTCGAGTGGATCAAGCGGATCCGGAAGGTGGTCGGGGACAAGCCGCTGCTGTTCAACCAGATCGCCGGCGGCAAGTCGCCGCGGCTGTCCCTCGGCGAACTCTCCGACCTCGGCGTGGACGTCGCCATCTACAGCACCCCGTGCCTGTTCGCCGCCCACGAGGCGATGGACTCCGCGCTCGCCGGCCTGAAGGCGGCCGACGGACGGCTGCCGGAGGTCGATCCCGCGAGCGGTGTCGGGGTGAAGGCCGCCACCAGCCTGCTGGAGCGCAACATCGCCCCCGACCGGCTCGTCCCCGAGGGTGTGGGCGTGTGACCCGTGCCGTATCCGCGCTCGGGATGGCCACGGCGGTCGCCGCCGCCCTCCTCGGCGCGGGCGCCGTCCCGGCCGTGGCGTCCGACAGCCTGATCACCGTGATCGACAACTCCGAAGCCGACTCCTGGCTCGAAGTCGATCGCACGGGCAACGTCCAGACCGGCAGCGGCACCGCCGGCAGCGACCACGACGGCAGTGCCGTGGACGTGGTCGAGGCGCTCCTCGCCGGGCCGAACCAGGACGAGGAGGACTGAGGAGCGCGGCGGCCCCGGGGGACGGGAGGACAACGGAACACGAGCGACGGCCGGGCACCCCGAGGGAGGTGGCCGGCCGTCACGCGTGACGAACTTGGCCGGGGCTCAGTCCTCTCCGGGGTCGGGGCGGCCGTTCTCGTCGAGTTCGACGTCCTCCTCGGGATCGTGCTCGTCGGCGGGCGACACCGCGGACGAGTTCGCGGGCGAGGTCACGGCGGCGCGCTGCTGTGCGGGGGCGAGGGTGTGCCGGGCGGCATGGGCCGTGCCGTAGGCGGCGGCCAGGGCGACCGCGGCCACGGCGAGGGGCGCGGCGATACGCGTGCTGTGGTCCATGCCCGGCCAACGATCCCCCCGGGGCGCGGTCACCGCACGACAGCCGAACCGGCCCTCGACATCACGCGGTCGGCCGCTGCGCGGTGGCGCGGGAATACGTTCGCGCCGTGTGGTGCTCTGATGTGAACGGTGTCCGCACCGGTGAGCGGTGCGGCCGCGGCGAAGGGCTGGCGGCGATGGCGGCAGACCAGACGGGACCCGTGGTCACGACCCCCTACGGGGCCGTACGCGGCCGCTACGAGCGGGGCATCGCGGTCTTCCGGGGGATCCCGTACGCCGCCCCGCCCTTCGGCCCGCTGCGGTTCCGCCCGCCACGGCCGCCCGAGCCGTGGGACGGGGTCCGGGACGCCGGTGCCTTCGGGCCGACCGCGCCGAAACCGCCGTACTCCGAGGCGTTCGCCCAGTACCTGTCCGACCCGGACATCCCCGGCGACGACTGTCTCAACCTCAACGTCTGGACCCCCGAGCCGGGCCCCGGCGCCCGCCTCCCGGTGCTGGTCTGGCTGCACGGCGGCGCGCTGACCAGGGGTTCCTCGGCCGTGCCGGTCTACGACGGCGGCACCTTCGCACGTGACGGGGTCGTCTGCGTCTCGGTCAACTACCGGCTCGGCGTGGAGGGGTACGGCCTGTTCCCCGACGCGCCCCCGAACCCCGGCCTGCGCGATCAGCTCGCCGCCCTGCTCTGGGTGCGTCAGACGATCGCCGCCTTCGGCGGCGACCCGGACCGGATCACCCTGTGCGGACAGTCGGCGGGCGCCATCAGCGCCGGTGCCCTGCTGGCCGCGCCCCGGACGCAGGGCCTGATCCGGCGGGCGGTGCTGCAGAGCGGACCACCCGAGGTCTCGGACCGCGACAAGGTACGGCGCATGGTGCGCCGGATGGCCGCGCGGTTGCGGATACCGGCGACCGCCGAGGCGTTCGCCGCCGTCGACCGCGGTCTGCTGCTGCGCACCCAGGCCGAGGTCGGCCGGCTGAGCAGCCCGGTGCTGGGCGGTCCCGCGTTCGGCATCGTGGTGGACGGCGACCTCGTGCCCGGGGACCCGCTGAAGGCGCTGGCGGAGGGCACCGCCGCCCGGGACGCCGAGCTGCTCATGGGCTGGACCCGGGACGAGTACCGGCTGTGGCTGGTGCCCGGCGGCCTGCTGGAGCGCGTCGACCGGCTCGGGGCGGTCGCCCTGGCCGGGGCCATGGCCCGCTGCCACGCCGGCCACGACATCCCGCGGGGCTACCGGGTCCTCGACCCCGACGCCGGAACCGCCGAGATCGTCGGCCAGATGGTCACCGACCATCTGCTGCGGGTGCCGCTGCACCGGCTCGCCGACGCCCGGCCCGGCGCCAGTTACCTGTACGAGTTCGCGTGGCCCTCCCGGCTGCCCGGCCTCGGCGCCTGCCACGCCCTCGAACTGGGGTTCGTCTTCGACACCGGGGGCGTGCCCGAGTCCAGGAAGCTGGCCGGCGAGGGCGCGCCGCAGGAGCTGTGCGACGCGATGCACGCCGCCTGGGTGCGGTTCGCGACGACCGGGGACCCCGGCTGGGCGGCCTGGGACGCCACCCACCCCGTGCGGATCTTCGA
>NZ_JACBWZ010000191.1 GCF_013870595.1 Streptomyces sp. WELS2
CCGGCCGTCGCGCAGGGTCGCGGTGGCCCGGGCGAACGTCAGCAGCCCCAGATCCACCCAGACGTCCTGCCGCCACAGCCGGGCCCGGTCCACCGCCGGCCGCCAGAAGTCGCGCTGATCACGGACCACGAAGCCGCGCAACCGCTCCCGCGGCACCGGCGGCAGCAGCCCGCCCGGCGGTTCCCCGTACAGCACCCGGCCGAAGTCGTGCAGCTCGCGCCGGGTGACGGGGGTGACCGGGCGGCGCAGCAGCCGGCCGTGCGCCCAGGTGAGGTGCGGGCGCTCCGGATCGTCCAGGGCTGCCGGGGTGAGATAGGAGCAGTGGAGTTTCGCCGCGAGGGGCCGTCGGCGCAGCCCGGTGTGCAGGGCGGCGATCCGGAAGGCGTGTGCCGGGCCGAGCGGACCGGGCAGTACGGCGATGAGGTCCAGGTCGCTGCGCCCCTCCTGGTAGTCGCCGCCGGCCAGGGAGCCGTGCGCCCAGACGGCGCGGGGCCGCAGCGGCAGCAGGGCGTCCAGGAAGTCGTCGAGCAGGGAAGCGGTCGTCATCCGCCCAGTCTCGGCGGCCCGCCGGAGCTTGTACATCCGGCACGCGTCGCCCGCCGCGTACGGCTCGGGCAGGCCGGGCACCGGCGGGAACGATCTCTTGCCGAAGCGTGCCCCGCGGCCGGGCCGCGGGGCGACGGAGCGCTTCGGTCAGCCGCCGACCTGGATGCCGGCCATCCGCTTCCACTCGTACGGCCCGGTGTTCACCTTGGCCGCGAACTCGCCGTCGAAGGACTCGTGGACCGTGATGCCGGACCTGGTCACCGCCTGCTCGGCGATGGCGTGGGTGGGGGCCACCAGGTCGCCCCAGCCGCCGTCCGCGCCGACGAGGACGATGCGGGCGCCGCGTTCGCCGATGTAGGCCACCTGGCCCTCCGCGCCGCCGTGCGCCTTGGCGAAGGCGCTGATCCGGTGGGCGAGCCGGGACACCGTGCGCTCGGCCCTCGCGTCAACCTGCTGCGTGTCTGCCATGCCCAGGATGCTACTCACCGGTAGATCAGCTGGCGAGAGCAGGGCGCTGTGACCTGCGCCCGGTGCGGCTCAGCGCAGGAACGGGTCCACCGCGACCGCCACGAACAGCAGCGACACATAGGTGATCGACCAGTGGAAGAGCCGCATCTCCTTCAGCTTCGTGCCCGTGGCCTCGGCCTTGGCCCGGTTCTGCAGCGCGTGCGCCTCCCACAGCCACCAGCCGCCCGCCGCGAGGGCGACGGCCGTGTAGAACCAGCCGGTGTAGCCGAGGGGGGTCAGCAGCAGGGAGACGACGACCATCACCCAGCTGTAGATGACGATCTGCTTGGCCACCACCTTGTTGGAGGCGATGACCGGCAGCATCGGCACGCCCACGCGCGCGTAGTCCTCCTTGACCTTCATGGACAGCGGCCAGTAGTGCGGCGGGGTCCAGAAGAACATGACGAGGAAGAGGATGACCGGCGCCCACGACAGCGAGTTCGTCACGGACGACCAGCCGATGAGCACCGGCATGCAGCCGGCGATGCCGCCCCACACGATGTTCTGCGACGTGCGCCGCTTGAGGATCATCGTGTAGACGACGACGTAGAAGAGGAGCGCCCCGAGTGACAGCCAGGCGCTCAGCCAGTTGACGGTGAACCCGAACAGCAGCGTCGAGACGACCGCCAGGGTGATGCCGAACGCCACGCACTCGCGCGGACTGACCATCCCGGTCACCAGCGGGCGCTGGGAGGTGCGGTCCATCAGGGCGTCGATGTCCCGGTCGATGTACATGTTGAGCGCGTTGGCGCCGCCCGCCGACAGATAGCCGCCGAGGCAGGTGAGCAGGACCAGCTTCAGGTCCGGCACACCCTGCTGCGCCAGGAACATCACCGGAACGGTGGTGATGAGGAGCAGCTCGATGATCCGTGGCTTGGTCAGCGCCACGAACGCCTTGACACGGGCCCCCAACGGCCGGTGAACCGGGCCCTGGCTCGCACCACCGAGCACACCCTCCCCCAGGGCCTTGAGGGCCTGGGAGGGACCCCCAGGACGGGATTCGACGGCCGTCACGCACACCCCTGACAGAGACATCCCAGCGAGCCTCCCCGCCGGACACTCCGGGTTACGGCTCGCGCGTACCACGCCACTTTAGACGTTGCCCATACCCCGGCCTTCGCGGGGGTGGGTTCGTGTTGGCGGGGCCCTCCGTACACACGTGCGCGGGCTCGCTCGGATGCGCTGGAAAAGGGGTGATCCACAGCGTGATCCTCCGTGCGCGGGAAAGCTCTCCTGAGCGGTCAGATGAGCGGGTCCGTATTCATGTGCCGAATGCCGTTCCGCCCAGTCGGGAGGCGGATCCCGGCGACTCCCGGCAGTCTTGAAACACTCGAAAAAACGCACGTCCTCACGGGGGTAGGCTCGACAACGACCGGTGGGCGACAAGCCCCTCGGCGGCCGGTTCTGGCGTTATGCCCGACGACCGGCGACCGACATGTGGAGAGGAGCCCTGACCCAGGGTGAGCACCAAGCCGACCACCACAGACCTTGAGTGGACCGAGCTGGACCAGCGGGCCGTGGACACCGCCCGTGTCCTGGCCGCAGACGCCGTACAGAAGGTCGGCAACGGCCATCCCGGTACGGCGATGAGCCTGGCCCCGGCCGCCTACACCCTCTTCCAGAAGGTGATGCGGCACGACCCGGCCGACCCGGAGTGGGTCGGGCGCGACCGCTTCGTGCTGTCCGCCGGCCACTCGTCCCTGACCCTCTACACCCAGCTCTACCTGGCCGGTTTCGGCCTGGAGCTGGACGATCTGAAGGCCTTCCGGACGTGGGGTTCCAAGACCCCGGGCCACCCGGAGTACGGACACACCAAGGGTGTGGAGACCACCACCGGCCCGCTGGGCCAGGGTGTGGCCAACGCGGTGGGCATGGCGATGGCCGCCCGCTACGAACGCGGTCTGTTCGACCCGGAGGCGCCGGCCGGCGAGTCCCCCTTCGACCACTTCGTCTACTGCATCGCCGGTGACGGCTGCCTCCAGGAGGGCATCGCCGCCGAGGCGTCCTCGCTGGCCGGCCACCAGAAGCTGGGCAACCTGGTCCTGCTGTGGGACGACAACCACATCTCCATCGAGGGCGACACCGAGACGGCCGTCTCCGAGGACACCGTCAAGCGGTACGAGGCCTACGGCTGGCACGTGCAGCGGGTGGAGGCCCGGGAGAACGGCGACCTGGACCCGGAGGCGATCTACGCCGCGATCCAGGAGGCCAAGCGGGTCACCGACCGGCCGTCCTTCATCGCGATGCGCTCGATCATCGCCTGGCCGGCCCCGAACGCGCAGAACACCGAGGCCGCGCACGGCTCGGCGCTGGGCGAGGACGAGGTCGCGGCCACCAAGCGCGTCCTCGGCTTCGACCCGGAGAAGTCGTTCGAGGTCGCCGACGAGGTCATCACCCACACCCGCAAGGCGCTGGAGCGCGGCGCCCAGGCGAAGGCCGAGTGGGAGAAGTCCCTCCAGGAGTGGCGCGAGGCCAACCCGGAGCGGGCCGCCGAGTTCGACCGGATCGCCAAGGGCGAGCTGCCCGGCGGCTGGGAGGAGAAGCTCCCGGTCTTCGAGCCCGGCAAGGCCGTGGCCACCCGTGCCGCGTCCGGCAAGGTGCTCCAGGCGCTCGGCGCGGTGATCCCCGAGCTGTGGGGCGGCTCCGCCGACCTGGCCGGCTCGAACAACACCACCATCGACAAGGACAGCTCGTTCCTCCCCGCGGGCAACCCGCTGCCGGAGGCCAACCCGTACGGCCGCACGATCCACTTCGGCATCCGCGAGCACTCCATGGGCGCCGAGATCAACGGCATCGCCCTGCACGGCAACACCCGGATCTACGGCGGCACCTTCCTCGTCTTCTCCGACTACATGCGCAACGCCGTGCGCCTGTCGGCCCTGATGCACCTGCCGGTGACGTACGTGTGGACGCACGACTCCATCGGCCTCGGCGAGGACGGCCCCACCCACCAGCCGGTCGAGCACCTGGCCTCGCTGCGCGCCATCCCGGGCCTGAACATCGTCCGCCCGGCCGACGCCAACGAGACCGCGATCGCCTGGCGGGAGATCCTCAAGCGCTGGACCAAGGAGTTCGGCAAGGGCCAGCCGCACGGCCTCGCGCTCACCCGCCAGGGCGTGCCGGTGTACGAGCCGAACGAGGACGCGGCCAAGGGCGGCTACGTCCTGTTCGAGGCCGAGGGCGGCGAGCCGCAGGTCATCCTGATCGCCACCGGTTCCGAGGTGCACGTGGCCGTCGAGGCGCGCGAGCGGCTCCAGGCCGAGGGCGTGCCCACCCGCGTGGTGTCGATGCCGTCCGTGGAGTGGTTCGAGCAGCAGGACCAGGGGTACCGGGACTCCGTGCTGCCGCCGTCCGTCAAGGCCCGCGTCGCCGTGGAGGCGGGCATCGGCCTGACCTGGCACAAGTACGTGGGGGACGCCGGCCGCATCGTTTCCCTGGAGCACTTCGGCGCTTCCGCCGACGGCAAGCTGCTCTTCCGCGAATTCGGTTTCACTGCGGAGAACGTGGCCGCCAAGGCGCGGGAATCCCTCGCCGACGCTCAGCGCTGACGCCCGTATACGACACGTAGGAGATGTAATTCCATGACAGACGCACTCAAGCGCCTCTCCGAAGAAGGCGTCGCGATCTGGCTGGACGACCTGTCGCGCAAGCGGATCACGTCCGGCAATCTCGCCGAGCTGATCGACCAGCAGCACGTCGTGGGCGTCACCACCAATCCGACGATCTTCCAGAAGGCGATCTCCCAGGGCGACGGCTACGACCAGCAGCTGTCGGACCTCGCCGCCCGCAAGGTCACCGTCGAAGAGGCCATCCGCATGATCACGACGGCGGACGTCCGCGACGCCGCCGACATCCTGCGCCCGGTCTTCGACGCCACCGGCGGCCAGGACGGCCGGGTCTCCATCGAGGTCGACCCGCGCCTGGCGCACAACGAGCACGCCACCGTCGCCGAGGCCAAGCAGCTGGCCTGGCTGGTGGACCGCCCGAACACCCTCATCAAGATCCCGGCCACCATGGCGGGCATCCCGGCGATCACCGAGGTCATCGGCCTCGGCATCAGCGTCAACGTCACGCTGATCTTCTCGCTGGAGCGCTACCGCGCGGTCATGGACGCCTACCTGAGCGGTCTGGAGAAGGCCAAGGAGCGCGGCCTGGACCTGTCCAGGATCCACTCCGTTGCGTCCTTCTTCGTCTCCCGTGTGGACACGGAGATCGACAAGCGCCTGGACGGCATCGGCACCGACGAGGCCAAGGCGCTGCGCGGCAAGGCCGCCCTCGCCAACGCCCGGCTGGCCTACCAGGCGTACGAGGAGGTCTTCTCCTCCGACCGCTGGACGGCGCTGGAGCGCGCGGGCGCCAACAAGCAGCGTCCGCTGTGGGCGTCGACCGGTGTGAAGGACCCGGCGTACCCGGACACCCTGTACGTCACCGAGCTGGTCGCGCCGAACACGGTCAACACCATGCCGGAGGCCACCCTGGAGGCCACCGACGACCACGGCGAGATCACCGGCGACACCGTCTCCGGCACCTACGAGCAGGCGCGCGCCGACCTCGACGCGCTGGAGCGGCTCGGGATCTCGTACGACGACGTCGTGCAGGTGCTGGAGGACGAGGGCGTCGACAAGTTCGAGGCGTCCTGGAACGACCTGCTGAAGTCGACCCAGGCGGAGCTCGAGCGCCTTGCCCCCTCGGAGGGCTGAGTTGTCACCCGTTTCCGGTTCCGGAGCGAACCCGCTTCGTGACCCGGCCGACCGACGGCTCCCGCGTATCGCGGGGCCGTCGGGCCTGGTCATCTTCGGCGTCACGGGCGACCTGTCCCGCAAGAAGCTGATGCCCGCGGTGTACGACCTCGCCAACCGGGGTCTGCTGCCGCCGGGCTTCTCCCTGGTGGGCTTCGCCCGCCGCGACTGGGAGCACGAGGACTTCGCGCAGGTCGTCCACGACGCGGTCAAGGAGCACTCGCGCACCCCGTTCCGCGAGGAGGTCTGGCAGCAGCTCATCCAGGGGATGCGCTTCGTCCAGGGCACCTTCGACGACGACGAGGCCTTCGAGCGGCTGCGCTCCACCATCGACGAGCTGGACAAGGCGCAGGGCACGGGCGGCAACTTCGCCTTCTACCTGTCGGTGCCCCCGCGCTCGTTCCCGGTGGTCATCCAGCAGCTGAAGAAGCACGGCCTGGCCGATCAGAGCGGCGGCTCCTGGCGGCGCGCGGTCATCGAGAAGCCGTTCGGCCACGACCTGGCCTCGGCCGAGGAACTCAACAAGGTCGTGCACGAGGTGTTCGAGCCGGACCAGGTGTTCCGGATCGACCACTACCTCGGCAAGGAGACCGTCCAGAACATCCTGGCGCTGCGCTTCGCCAACCAGATGTTCGAACCGATCTGGAACCGGTCCTTCGTGGACCACGTGCAGATCACCATGGCCGAGGACATCGGCATCGGCGGCCGGGCCGGCTACTACGACGGCATCGGCGCCGCCCGCGACGTCATCCAGAACCACCTGCTCCAGCTGATGGCGCTCACCGCGATGGAGGAGCCGGCCTCCTTCGACGCGGACGCGCTGGCCGCGGAGAAGGAGAAGGTGCTCGGCGCGGTCCGGCTGCCGAAGGACCTGGGCGCCGACACCGTGCGCGGTCAGTACGCGGCGGGCTGGCAGGGCGGCGAGAAGGTCATCGGCTACCTCGAAGAGGAGGGCATCGACCCGAAGTCGAAGACCGACACCTACGCCGCGGTCAAGCTGGAGATAGACAACCGCCGCTGGGCGGGCGTCCCCTTCTATCTGCGCACCGGCAAGCGGCTGGGCCGCCGGGTCACCGAGATCGCGGTGGTCTTCCAGCGGGCCCCGCACTCCCCGTTCGACACCACGGCGACGGAGGAGCTGGGCCAGAACGCGATCGTCATCCGCGTCCAGCCCGACGAGGGCGTCACGGTCCGCTTCGGCTCCAAGGTGCCGGGCACCTCCATGGAGATCCGGGACGTGTCCATGGACTTCGCCTACGGCGAGTCGTTCACGGAGTCCAGCCCGGAGGCGTACGAGCGGCTGATCCTGGACGTGCTGCTCGGCGACGCCAACCTCTTCCCGCGCACGGAGGAGGTCGAGCTGTCCTGGAAGATCCTCGACCCGATCGAGGAGTACTGGGACAAGCACGGCAGGCCCGCGCAGTACAAGTCGGGCACCTGGGGTCCGGTGGAAGCGGACGAGATGCTCGCACGAGACGGACGGAGCTGGCGCCGGCCATGAAGATAGACCTGACCGACACCACCGCCGGAGAGATCAACAAGGCGCTCGTCCGGGGCCGCCGCGCCATCGGCACCCCCGCCGTCGGCATGGTCCTGACCCTCGTCATCGTCACCGACGAGGAGAACGCCTACGACGCCCTGAAGGCCGCCAACGACGCCTCGCGCGAGCACCCCTCGCGCACCCTCGTCGTCATCAAGCGGGTCTCCCGCGGCCCGCGCGACCGCACCTCCTCACGGCTGGACGCCGAGGTACGGGTGGGCGCGGACGCGGGCACCGGCGAGACGGTGGTCCTGCGGCTGTACGGCGAGGTCGTCGAGCACGCCGACTCGGTGGTCCTGCCGCTGCTGCTGCCGGACGCCCCGGTCGTCGTGTGGTGGCCGGTGAACGCGCCGCTCGACCCGGCGAAGGACCCGCTGGGCGCGCTCGCCCAGCGCCGCGTCACCGACAGCTACACCGCCGAGCAGCCGGTGCGCGAACTGGCCGCCCGCGCCGCGGCCTACACCCCCGGCGACACCGATCTGTCCTGGACCCGGATCACGCCGTGGCGTTCGATGCTGGCGGCGGCCCTGGACCAGGTCACGTGCGAGGTGCGGGCCGTGGAGGTGGAGGGCGAGGAGTTCAACCCGAGCTGTGAGCTGCTGGCGATGTGGCTCGCGGACCGGCTGGACGTCCCCGTCCGGCGCTCCCCGTCCGCCGGCCCGGGGCTCACCGCCGTCCGGCTGGACACCAGCCGGGGCCCGATCTCGCTGGACCGCGCGGACGGTTCGCTCGCCACGCTCGCCATCGAGGGCCAGCCGGCCCGCGCGGTGGCGCTGAAGCGGCGGGACACCGCCGAGCTGATCGCGGAGGAGCTGCGCCGGCTGGACCCGGACGACACCTACGCGTCGGCGCTGCGCTACGGCGTGGAGCGGCTGAACACGGTGCCGAAGCAGTCCGCCGAGGCCCCGGCCGAACCGGCCGCCACCGCGGAGGCCGCGGAACCGGTCGCCGAGCCGGAGCCGGTGGAGGAGGCGGCCAAGGCCCCCGCGAAGAAGGCGGCGGCCAAGAGTGCCAAAAAGGCACCGGCGAGGAAGGCGGCGGCGAAGTGAACACACCGCAGCTGGTCGTCCACCACGACAAGGAGCTGATGGCGCAGGCCGCCGCGGCCCGCCTGATCACGAAGATCGTGGACGCGCAGGCCTCCCGGGGCACCGCGTCCGTGGTCCTCACCGGCGGCCGCAACGGCAACGGGCTGCTGGCCGCGCTGGCGGCGGCGCCCGCCCGGGACGCCATCGACTGGGGCCGTCTGGACCTGTGGTGGGGTGACGAACGCTACCTCCCCGAGGGCGACCCCGAGCGCAATGTCACGCAGGCCCGCGAGGCGCTGCTGGACTCCGTCCCGCTGGACCCGGAGCGGGTGCACGCCATGCCCGCCTCCGACGGCCCGTTCGGCACGGACGTCGAGGCGGCGGCCGAGGCCTACGCGGCGGAGCTGGCCAAGGCGGCCGGACCGGAGAACCACGGCCCGGTGCCCGCCTTCGACGTGCTCATGCTGGGCGTCGGCCCGGACACCCATGTGGCCTCGCTCTTCCCGGAGCTGCCGGCCGTACGGGAGACCGAGCGCACGGTGGTCGGCGTGCACGGCGCGCCCAAGCCCCCGCCCACCCGGATCACCCTCACCCTCCCGGCGATCCGCGCGGCCCGCGAGGTCTGGCTCCTCGCGGCCGGCGAGGACAAGGCGGAGGCCGCGGCCATCGCCCTGTCGGGCGCGGGTGAGATCCAGGCCCCGGCGGCGGGCGCGTACGGCACCCGGCGCACCCTGTGGCTGCTGGACTCCGCCGCGGCCTCGCAGCTGCCGCGGTCGCTGTATCCCCCGGCGTCGCCGTGAGCCGCGGGCAGCGCCCAGGGACACGGGTGTGAACGGAGGACGGCGGGGGCTTCGGCTCCCGCCGTCCTCCGTTTCCGCGCCCCGGTTCACGCCCGGCCGCGCAGCTCCCGGTACTTGGCGACCAGCGCCTTCGTGGACGCGTCCAGG
>NZ_JACBWZ010000192.1 GCF_013870595.1 Streptomyces sp. WELS2
CGGGGGCGTCGGAGCGGACGGCCAGGGCGACGGTGGTGCCCTCGCCGATCCGCCGGAGCAGGCCGAGATGGGCGTCGCCGCACCGGGCGAGCAGCTCGGCGGCGGTCAGGGTGTCGGGGAGCAGTCCCTGGTACAGGACCTCGCCGAGTCGTTCGGCCACGACGACCAGGTCCTCCTGGCCGCGTCCGGTGCCGCCGGCCGCCGCGGGCAGCGGCAGCCGGGGCACGCCGAGGTCGACCAGGCCCTGGTGGACCATGGCGCGGATCTCCCGGTTGTCCTCGGTGCCGGAGTGCGGGGAGCGGTATGCCATGCGGCGCACCAGCGAGGCGACCTCCTCCTCCAGGAACTCCGAGAGGGCCTCTCCGAGGGCGAGTTGTTCGTTGATCGGCGCGATCTTCATGACGGCTGAGTGCTTTCTGCGAAAAGGGGCGGGCCCGGCGTGTCAGGCCAGCAGGCCGAGGCCGGTGGAGGCGATGAGCGCGAGCATGACCTCGGAGGTGCCGGAAGCCAGGGTGAGCCCCGCCGCCTCCCGGTAGGCCGCCTCGCCGGTGCCGTCGAGCGCTGCCCGGCCGTCGTGCCGGTCGAGCACCCCGGGCAGGCCGGTGATGTCCAGTGCCGTGTGGGCGACCTCCTTGCTCACCTCGGAGGTGAGCAGCTTGGCCATGGCGTTGTGCACCTCGTCGCTGCGGCCCTCGGCGAGTTCGCCGACGGACCGCCAGGACAGCAGCCGCGCGGCCCGTACCCAGGCCTCCAGCTCCACCAGCCGGGGCCCGTGCACCGGGTGCTCCAGCAGGCCGGTCTCCGCGGCGTGCCGCAGCAGCACGTCGAACCAGCGGGTCGCCTTCGCCTCGAACTCCACGCCGGTGCGTTCGAGGCCCAGGACGTGGTTGATCACCTCCCAGCCGCCGTCCACCTCGCCGACGACGTCGTCGGAGGTGACCCGGACCCCGGCGAGGGTGATGTCGCCGAACCGCTCGTCGCCCAGGTTCCACAGCGGGTCCACCAGGACACCGGGTGTCTTCAGCGGCACCACGAACAGGGTGATGCCGTGGTACTTCACGTCGGACTCGCTGGTCCGGGCGGCGCACAGCGCGAAGTCGGCGAGGTGGGACTTCATGCTGTAGACCTTGCGGCCGCGCAGCCGCCAGCCGTCGCCGTCCCGCTCGGCCCTGGTCTCCAGTGCGGCCAGGTCCGAGCCGACGTCCGGCTCGCTGAACAGGATGGACGCCGCGCCCTCGCCCCGGGCGATCCTGGGCAGCAGGCGCTCCTTCTGGTCGTCGGTCCCGTACATCAGCAGGGCGAGGCCGACGATGTCGATGCTCAGGGTGTGCACGATGTCGGGGACACCGTGCCCGATCAGTTCCTCCGTCAGGATGGTCTTCTGCTGGAGGGTGCCGCCCAGACCGCCGTACTCCTTCGGCCAGTTGACGGCGAGGTAACCGCGCTCGCCGAGCCGGCGGTAGACGTCCAGCAGGCCGGGTTCCTCCCCGCGCCGGGCGCGGACCGCCGCGATCTCGGCCCGCACCTCCTCCTGGCACAGCAGGGCGCAGATCTCGTCGCGGAACGCACGGTCCTCGGGGGTGTGTCGGAGGTCCACGCTCAGCTCCTCGCGTCCAGCACCCGGCGTACCGCGTCCGCGAGGGCCTCTACGCGGGGGTGCTGGAGCATCGTGTAGTGGTTTCCGGGTACGGGCAGGTGCTCGACGTCCCGGGTGGCCAGCTCGCGCCACCGCGCCACGGGTACGTTGTCCTCGTCGGCGGCCGTCAGCAGGGTGAGCGGCGCGTCCAGCAGGCGGGCGGGGTGCAGCAGGACCGCTCGGGTGGTGGCGAGGAACACCCGCATGCGGGCGCGCAGTTCGTCGCGTACGCCCTCGGGGACCAGGGCCGCGCGTTCCAGCAGCTCCGTCACGTGGTCGAGCCGGGCGTCCGGCGCCAGGGTCCGCAGGCCCTCCACGTCCAGTGCCGGGACCGGCTGTTCGCGCAGGCCCGCGAGGTCGTGCACGAAGGAGCGCAGCAGCTCGGCCTCGTCGGGCAGCGCGGCGGGGTCGGTCAGGCCCTCGCCGGGCAGCGAGGTGTCGAACAGCAGGAGCGCGCCGACCTCCTGTCCGGCGTCGCGCAGCTGGGCCGCCATCTCCGCGGCGATGGCGCCGCCCACCGACCAGCCGCCCAGGTGGTACGGACCGGTGGGCTGCACCTCGCGGACGGCCGCCACGTACCGGCGGGCGTAGTCGGCCAGCCGCTCGGGCGGGGCGCTGCCGTCCAGGCCCGGTGCCTCCAGCCCGTAGAACGGCTGCTCCGGTCCGAGCAGCCGGGCGAGCGGGATGTAGGGGACGATCGCGCCGCCCGCGGGGTGGACGCAGAAGAAGGCGGGGCGCGTGCCGTCGCCGGGCGGGGTGATCTCGACGAGGGCGGCGGAGTCCCCGGCGACGGGCGTGGCCCGCCCGGCGGGCGAGGGGTCCTGCCGCGCACGCTGTTCGTCGATCAGCGCCGTGATGCCGCGGACCGTGGGCGCGAGGTAGAGGCGGCGGACCTCCAGCGTGACGCCGTACTCCTGGCGGATGGCGGTGGTGAGCCGGACCAGGTTCAGCGAGTTGCCGCCGAGCGCGAAGAAGCTGTCGTGGACGCCGACGCGGCCGGGGACGTCCAGCAGCTCGGTCCAGATCCGGGCGAGGCCCTCCTCGGTCGGGGTGGCGGGCGGGGTGTGGGCCGCCGGCTCGTCGGCGCCGCCCGGCTGCGGCAGCCGCTTGAGGTCGACCTTGCCGTTGGGCGTCAGCGGCAGCGCGTCCAGCACGGTCACCACGGACGGCACCATGTGCAACGGCAGCCTGTCGGCGAGGTCCTGCCGGACGCGCTCGCCGTCCAGCGGGCCGCCGGCCAGGGCCTCGGGCTCGGCGACCGCGTAGGCGACCAGCCGGGCCCGGGGGGTGCCGGCGTCCTGGACGGTCACGACGCCCTGGCGGACGGCCGGGTGGTGGGTGAGGGCGTGCTCGACCTCGCCGAGTTCGATGCGCAGACCGCGGATCTTCACCTGCCGGTCGGCGCGGCCGAGGAACTCCAGATTGCCGTCGGACCGCCAGCGCACCACGTCGCCCGTGCGGTACATGCGCTCGCCCGGGGTGGCGGCGAACGGGTCGGGCAGGAACCGGTCGGCGGTCAGGTCGGGGCGGCCGAGGTAGCCGCGGGCGAGTCCGGTGCCGGCGATGTACAGCTCGCCGGGGACGCCGACGGGTACCGGGCGCAGCGTCCCGTCGAGCACGTAGGCGCGGTGGTTGGCCATGGCCCGGCCGATGGGCGGGGCGCTGGTGAGCCCTTCGGGCGGGCAGAGGTAGTCCACGCAGGCGACGGTGGCCTCGGTGGGGCCGTAGCCGTTGTGGAACTCGCGGCCGGGGGCGCTCCAGCGGTTGACCAGCTCGGCGGGGAACGCCTCCAGGCCGACGAAGAGCACCCTGAGGTCCGTCAGCGGCCCGGCGTCCAGCAGGCGCAGCACCGCGGGCGGGACGTCGGCGACGGTGACCCGCTGTTCGGCCATCAGCCGCTGGAGGGCGTCGGGGTCGAGCAGTTCGGCGCGGGGCGCTCCGATCACACAGGCGCCGGAGCCGAGGGCGGCGTAGAAGTCGAAGACGCTGACGTCGAAGGCCGGGTTGGCGAACTGGAGCAGCCGGTCGTCCGGGGTGATCTTGAACAGGTCGCGGACGCTGACGACGAAGTCCACCGCCGCCCGGTGCGAGATCAGCACGCCCTTCGGCTTGCCGGTGGAGCCCGAGGTGTAGATGACGTACGCGAGGTGGTCGGGGCGCACTCCCGTTCGGGGCGGCGAGTCGGGGTGCCGCGCCAGCTCGGTGCCGGCCGTCTCGTCGTCGAGGTACCAGCGTTCCTGGTCGGCGGGGAGCAGGTGGCCGAGGTCGCGGGTGGTCAGTGTGACGCGCACCCCGGCGTCCGACAGCTGGTGGGCGATGCGGTCGGCGGGGTGCTGGGGGTCGATCGGCAGCCAGGCGGCACCCGCCTTCAGCGTGGCCAGCTGGGCCACCGGCAGGTCCAGGCCGCGGTCCAGCAGGACACCGACGATCTGGTCGGGTCCGGCCTGCCAGCGCTCGCGCAGCAGGTGGGCGAGACGGTTCGCCGTGCTGTCGAGGCGGCCGTAGCTCAGTTCCCGGCCGGCGAACCGCATCGCGGGTGCGGTGGGCCGCTCGGCGCCGTGCGCGGCGACCAGCTCGTGCAGCAGGGCGGGGCCCGCCGGGTCCGCCGGGGCGGAGCGCGGGTTCCAGCCGTGCAGGACGAGGTCCCGCTCCTCGGCCGTGAGCACCTCGAACCCGCTCACCGGGGTGGAGGGTTCGGTCACCGCCTCGGTCAGCACGGAGCGGAAGTGTGCCACCAGGCGCTCCATCCGGTCACGGTCGAACAGATCGGTGGCGTACTCGATCCAGACGGTGAGTCCGGCCTCGCCCCGGTCGGTGACCTGGAACGCGAGGTCGAAGCGGGAGCTGCCCATCCGCACGGGCAGTTCCTCGGCGGTGAGGCCGCTGAGTTCGAAGGCGCCGACGATGTCGTCGGTCAGCAGGGTGAAGCTGATCTGGAACAGCGGGTTGCGGCTGGGGTCGCGCTCCGGCCGCAGCTCCTGCACGAGGGTGCCGAAGGGCAGGTCCTGGTGCTCCAGGGCACCCAGCACCGTGGTGTTGACGCGGGCGAGCAGGTCGGTGAAGGAGGGGTCGCCGGACACGTCGGTGCGCAGCACCAGGGTGTTGGCGAAGAACCCGACGAGGGGCTCGAGTTCGTCGCGGGTGCGGCCGCTGAACACGGAGCCGAAGGCGAGTTCGGACTGCCCGGTGTAGCGGGCGACCACGACGGAGAACGCGGAGAGCAGCACCGACAGCAGCGAGACGCGCTCCCGGGCGGCCAGCTCCCGAAGGGCGGCGCCGAGTCCGGCGGGCAGTTCGCACTCCAGCGTGTCCCCGGTGCCGGAGGGCTGGGCAGGGCGGGACCGGTCCGTGGGGAAGTCCGTGGTGGGGAGTCCGGCCAGCGCCTCGCGCCAGTGCGCGATCTCCCGCTCCAGCTCCGGACCCGTCAGCCACCGCTGCTGCCAGGCGGCCACGTCGGCGGGCTGCAACGGCAGTTCGGGCAGGTCGGCGGTGGTACCGGTCAGGTACGCCCGGTACAGCGCGGCGAGTTCCTGGGTGATCCGGCCGGTCGACCAGCCGTCGGTGACGATGTGGTGCATCACCAGCAGCAGCACGTGGTCGTCGGCGGCCACCCGGAAGAGGGTGGAGCGGAAGACCGGGCCGGCCTCGAGGTCGAAGGGGGCCCGGGCCGCGTCGTCCACGAGACGGGTCAGTTCCCGCTCGGGGTCCGGGCCCGCCACCTCGACCACCGGCAGGGGCCAGGTGGCGGGGGCGGGGTCCACCGTCTGGAAGGGCACCCCGCGCTCGCTGCCGAACCGGGTGCGCAGGCTTTCGTGCCGGGCGGCCAGCGCGGTCAGGGCCGAACCCAGGGCGGCCGGGTCCAGGGCGCCGCGCAGCCGCAACGCGAACGGCACGTTGTACACCGGCAGTCCGGGCTGGAGCTGGTGCAGGAACCACAGGTAACGCTGTTGTTCGGAGACGGCCAGCGCGCCGTCCCTGGGCACCGGTGCGATCCGGTCGCGTCGCTCCTGGAGTGCCTGCTGCTGCCGGCGCTTGATCTCCAGCAGCTTGCGCTTGACGTCGGAGAGAGAGCCGTCGTCCGTGGTTGGCCGTGTTGTGTCCGCCATGTCCCTCGTCAACTTCTTACGTGTCCGTCCGGTCTGCCGTCGCCAACTTCTTACGTGTCCGTCCGGTCTGCCGTCGCCCGCGCCTCGTGCTCCTGGAGCAGGCGCAGTGCCTCCTCCTCGGAGAGGCCCTCGACCGAGGCGAGCAGGTCGTCGTCGGCGGCGCCGAGGGCCTCCTCGACGGCCGCGGTGAGGCCCTCGATGCTGCCCTCGGTGAAGATCACCGGAAGCGGCACCTTCACCCCGAAGGTCTGCTCGATACGGGTCATCAGCTGGACCGCCTGGACGGAGGTGCCCCCGATCTCGAAGAAGCTCTCCTCGGGGTCCAGCTCCGCTTCGTCGATGCCGAAGACCTGCTGCCAGATCACGGTCAGTTCCCCGCGTACGTCGGTGCTCACGCGGTGATCTCCTCCCACTCGGCGGCCGCGATCTCGTCGGCCGTCTCCCACGGCGCCCGGTACTCCATGGCCACGGCGTGCCGTGCCAGCACGTCGCGGTGGCGCCAGACCTTCTCGAAGGCGTCGGCGTAGGCGGACAGCAGCGGACCGGCCTCGGGCGACAGATGGGCCTTCTGGAGGGTGAACGAGTCGTTGATGACCGCGAGCGTGGTCGGCTGCTCCTCGGGCCGGTACTCGCGCGGGGTCACCCCGGGGAGCTGCCAGGGCAGGCCGCCGTAGCCGAGCCGGTCCCGGAAGACCCGCTGTTGCGGCAGGGACATCATCTGGTAGTGGCTGGCCGGCACGCCCTCGGAGCGCAGGGCCCGCATCAGCGCCGCCCGCAGCGGTCCGGCGTGCCCGGGCTCCAGGCCCCACGCCTCGGGGTCGGTGCGGAAGCGCAGGATGTGCCAGGCGTGGCTGCGGTCGTCGGGCACCACGGGGGTGACCAGTCCGGGCAGGGCGGCGAGGCGGTCCAGGAAGCGGCGCACGTTCTCGTCGCGCAGCTTGGCCTCCTCGTCGAAGCGTTCGAGCTGGCTGCGGGTGAAGGCGGCCTGGATGGCGTTCGGCTTGTGGTTGAAGCCGAGCAGGTGGCCGACGTAGGAGCGCTCGGCCTTCTTCGTGGCGACCTCGCCGAACTGGCGCAGCATGGCGGCCCGGCGGGCGATGCCGTCGTCGTCGGTGGTGATCAGGCCGCCCTCGCCGCAGGTGGCGAGGTTTTTGCTGACGTTGAGGCTGAAGGTGTTCACGGCGCCGATGGAGCCGACGGTGCGGCCCCGGTAGACGGCGCCGTGCGCCTGGGCGGCGTCCTCGACGACGGCCAGGCCGTGCTTGTCGGCGATGGCCCGGATCTCGTCCATGTCGACCGGCAGGCCGTGCAGGTGGACCACGACGATCGCGCGGGTGCGCGGCGTGATGGCGGCCTCGACCAGGTCCGGCACCAGGTTGTAGGTGCGCGGGTCGATGTCCACGAACACGGGGACGGCCAGGACGTGCAGGGGCGCCACCGCGGAGGCGATGAAGCTGAGCGCGGGCACGATCACCTCGTCGCCGGGCTCGATGCCGAGCGCGCCCAGGGCCACGGACAGCGCGGCGGTGCCGTTGCTCACCATGACGCAGTGGCGGGTGCCGACTCGTTCGGCCCACTCGCGCTCCAGCGACTCGATCTCCTGCTCGCCGACGGCGGCCGTGGTGAACCGGCCGCTGGACAGCGACCGCAGCACGGCCTCCCGGTCGGAGTCGGTCACCCGCGGCCAGGCGGGGATGCGGTGGGTACGGGGGACCGCGCGGGCTCCGCCGAGCATGGCCAGTCGGTCCGGGGACGCCTGTCGCGTCGGCCGGGGCACGGAATCGGTCATCGGAGTGCGGCTCCTTCGTGCGCGAGGACGTCGAGTGCCTGCTCCAGGTCGGAGCGCAGCGCGTGGCCGCGGCGCGCCAGCCGGTCCGGACCGAGGTCGCCGGAGCTGGTGAGCGCGGCCATGATGCGGATGGCGGAGAAGTGGTGGGCGACGCGCTCGACGCTCCGGGCCGCCTCCGCGAGGCCGGGTGCGTCCAGGGTGCGTGCGGCCAGCGCCAGCCAGTCGGCGTGGACGGCGGTGCAGGCCAGCGCCGCGCCGGTGACGACGAACAGTTCGTCGCGCACCGCTTCGCCGGCCGCCAGCCGCTCGCCCGCCCAGGCGAGGAACGAGGTCAGGCCCTCGGCGCCGGTCAGCCGTGGACCGGGCTCGCCCTTGCGGAAGCCCTCCACGTTGCGCTCGATGACCGAGCGGATGTGCGCGCGGTCGAAGGCGGGGAAGTCCTCGGGGGCGGCGTCGAGTTCGACGGACAGCCAGCGGTTGCCGATGTGGACGTCGGTGAAGAACATGTCCCGGTCGTGGACGGCCGGGTTGCCCGAGTCGCGGGCCGCGGCGAGCTGCTCGAGGCGGATGTCGCCGTGGAAGTAGGGCGGGACCGCGTCCAGCACCCGGACCGTGCCGCGCTCCTCGTCGAAGCCCTGGACGATCACCATGTGGTTGGAGTGCACGTCCTGGTAGGCGGGCCGGAAGGGCAGTTCGAAGTTGTCGACGGCCACGGCGACCAGCCGTCCGGCGGCCACCTCGTCGCGGACCTGCGCCCAGCCCTCGGCCGCGTCCGCCGGGTGGTGCCAGGTGGAGCGCACCGGGTGGTACGGGGCGAGCGCGCCGAGCAGCGACACACCGGCGTCGCACGGGTAGAAGTACTCCTCGCGCCGTACGTCGCCGGGCAGGTGCCAGAACCCCCAGGCGGCGCCGAGGGTCTCGAGCGGTGCCACGCCCCGGTGGTGCAGGAGGGTGGCCATGCAGCCGTGCAGGCAGCCCGCCAGGTCGTGCCGCCAGCCGAGGGCGTCGGGTACGAGTGCTGCTTTCACTGGGTGGCCTCCGGTCGCGCCGCGGGAGCGAGGGTGATCGCGAAGAGGTGGATGGCGGGGTTGTCGGGAAGACGGAAGGCGCGCAGCGGTTCCTCACGGGTGACGGGCACCCGCTGGCGCCAGATGGTGGGGCCCATGGCCTGCTGGATGTGGCGCGGGTAGTGCAGGCGCGTGCACGAGAAGGCGGGGCGCTCGCCGAACCGGGAGGCCGTCTCGGGCCAGAAGTCGGACACCCGCAGCCACTCCGGGTCCACGCTGCCGTCCGTGAAGTGCAGCAGCAGCGGGTCCTCGGTGCGGCGTTCGGCCGCGCCCAGGACGTGTATCCAGTCGTAGTGGCCCTCGGGGACCGTGACGAGCTGGCCGCGGCAGCGGACGTTGTCCGGCGATCCGTCGCCCGTCGCGGGCCAGCGGAACGGGATGCCGTGCACCTCGACCGGGCCGGCCGGGGGCAGTTCGTCGGCGGGGAAGGTGTTGCCCCAGATGTTGAAGGCGCCTTCGGACAGCCGGTCCGGGCGGGTGACGCCGACGTTGTCGGCGAGGGCCGTCAGGTCCAGCGGGACGGGGGCGATGGTGGTCGACGTGGTCACCTCGGTCGTACTCCAGCGGTGTCGCGGGCGGGGATGGTCGGTGTGCCGGCCGGTCGCCGGCCGGGGGCCAGGCGCAGCACGGCACGCAGCCGCGGGTGCAGAGTGCGCGGCATCAGATGGACGCCGACCTGCTCGCGGGGGGCGGCGAAGTGGTA
>NZ_JACBWZ010000193.1 GCF_013870595.1 Streptomyces sp. WELS2
GTTGCAGCTCACCACCGTCCATCAGCCCGTCACGGCGCTCGGCCGGGAGATGGCGCGCATGCTCGTCGCGCTCGTGGGCGGGCAGGACCCCACCCCGCTGATCCTGCCCACCCGCCTGGTCGTCCGCGCGAGCGCCTGACGGCCGCCCGCCCCGCCGCCGGGGCCGGTCAGGGCGTGGACAGCTCGAACCGCGTGACGCGGACCGCGCCGCCGAGCGCCTGTGTGGCGTGGTTGAACAGGGCGAACCGGTATCCCATGAAGAACCGCCAGTCGTTGCCCAGGGTGAAGTCCGGCCCGAGACGGGTGAAGTTCGTGCCGTCGGTGCTGTACGAGAAGGTGCCGGGGCGCCCCGTGCCGGGACGGATGTCCGCGCTCGCGCGCAGCCAGATCCGGCCGCCGGTCACGGGCGCGCTCGCCAGTTCGGTGCCGGTGCCGGTGGTGTTCCAGTTGGTGTCCATGGTCAGTCCGCCGACCATCACGACCCGGGTGACACCGCCGTCGCGCTTGAGGCCGATCCACGCCGAGGAGTCGCGCAGCAGGGCCAGTCCGGCCCGGTCGCCGTCCCGCATCGCGGAGTGGTCGAGCTGGACCGTGGCCGTGGAGGTGGGGCCCTGGATGCGGTGGGTGAGGGTGTTGCGGGCCCAGTAGAGGTCGTTGGTGACGGTCGCCGTCCGCAGGGTGAGGCCGTCACCCGACGACCACTTGGTGTTGTCAGGGTTGTGGTTCCACTCCCATCTCGGCGAGAGCGTGGGGCTGTTGAAGGTGTCCACGCCGGTCATGGGGGTGACCGGGCGGGGCGGCGCCGGGACGGCCGGGCTGGGATAGGTGGTGCCCCAGGCGCCGTTCACCAGTTGTACGACGGGCCAGCCGTCCACGGTCCAGGTGACCGGCGCCAGCGCGGGCATCCGGCCGCCGGGGTAGGCGTCGACGAAGGCCAGGTAGTACCAGGCGCCGTTCTGGGTCTGCACCAGCCCGCCCTGGTGCGGGACGCCGCCGCCGGGGACCGGCCCGCGCAGGTCGAGGAGGACCTGCCGCATGGTGTACGGGCCGAAGGGGCCGCTGGACGACTTCAGGATGTACTGACCGTTCGCGGGCCGGGTCACGAAGATGTAGTACTGACCGTTGATCTTGTAGAAGCGGGACCCCTCGAGGGTGCCGACGCTCGACGGCGCGGTGAACACCTGCTGCGTGCGGACCTGGGTGCGGCCGTCGGGCGACAACTGGGCCACGTTGATGGTGGTGTTCCCGTACGCCACGTACAGGGTGTCGTCGGTGTCGACGAGCAGCCCCGCGTCGTAGTAGGCCGTGCCGATCGTGGTGAGCCGGCTCCACGGCCCCTCGGCGGCGGTGGCGGTGTAGACGTACGTCTTCGCGAAGTCGATCTGGCCGAGCCAGTAGAAGGTCCTGTTGCTCGGCCGGTAGGCCAGCGACGACGCCCAGATGCCCCGGACGTAGCCGCGGCCGCCGTTCAGGTCGTACTTGGCGCCGAAGTCGAGGACGGGCACCGAGTGGCCGGCGATCTCCCAGTTCACCAGGTCGTACGAGCGCAGGACGGGCGCGCCCGGCGAGTAGTGCATGGTCGAGGCCGAGGCGTAGAAGGTGTCGCCGACGCGGATGACGTCGATGTCCGCGAAGTCCTGCCAGATCACCGGGTTGGTGTAGGTGGCGGCGGCACCGGGGGCGGCCCCGGCGAGGGGAAGGGCGGTGGTGGGGGAGGCCCCGGCCAGGGGGAGGACCGCGCCGGCGGCCAGGCCGGTGGCGGCGGTCAGCGCGCGGCGACGGGACAGTGGTTGCTGTGGCCATGACGGAACCATGGGGCGTACTCCTTGCGGCTCGGCCGTTGCGGGCGGACGTTACCTGGAGGTGCCGTGCGTGGAGCGAAGGTGCGCGTTCGTCATCTCGAACGTTGGCCGGTCTACCGGCACATGGATGATCCGGGGACGGCGGACCCCCGTCAATCCCTCTCGCAGGATTCGCCCGGACCGTCGAAACATTCGCGCTCCTCTGCCGCTCCGGACGGCTGCAAGCCTCGGCCAGCGTGTCTCACAGGGCGGAGGAGAAGGCGGCGGGTCGTAACGCGACGGAGGCTCAGATCGGCCAAGTCCCGGGGCCGGTCGCACGGTCGCCAGGGGCGCTGGGGGGCACACTGGATGCGGCGCACCGTGCCCGGACGGTCCTGGGCCGGCTCCAGGCGTACGAGGACGTACCGGAGGCGCGCGCGGTGCTCGCCGACCACGGGCATCTGCTGCTCGCGTGACCTCCTGCCGACCCCGCCGCCTTCCGGAGCGGGCGGCCTACGCATGATGAGCACATGGATTCAGGACTCGCGGCGGTACTGGGCGCCGGCATCACCGGCTCCGTGGCCTCGCTGGGCGCGTTGCTCACCTACCGGCAGACGAAGGACCAGCTCCGGAGCAACGCCAGACTGGCCCTGCGGGAACCGCGGCGGAAGGTGTACCGCGACTTCCTGACCGGCAGCCGTGAAGCCGTGCAGGCCGTGCTGGATCTCGTGGACGAGGACACGGGACAGGTCGGCCTCGGACCGCTCGGCCTCGCCCTGGACGAACATCTCCCGGCTCTTACGCGCCTGCTGGCCGAAGTGGACCTGGAAGGGCCACAGGCGGTGAGCGACGTGGCGAACGAGGTGGTGAAGGCACTCGTCAAGCTCCATGGCGACGCCCTGGCCGCGGACCTGTCCGGGCTGGTGGACGACGAGGGGCGCCCCGCCCGCATCGGCGGCGACTTCCTGGCAGAGGTCCGTGCGGCGATGAAGGAGTTCGTGGCCGTCGCCCGCACGGCACTCGCGACCGATGCCGACTGAAGGCGGTGGCTAGGCGGGGACGATGCTGATGCGGATCGACCTCGCCGAGGCGCCCGTGCCGGGCGACCCGCTCGGCGACATCGAGCTCATGGGCGGGGGGACGGGTGTGGGATGCGGGACGGCGAAGTCGGCGAGGACGTGGTCGTGCAGGTCGCCCGGGCAGGCGTGCAGCCGCGGCGGGTGGTCGTAGTACGAGCGTCGGCGCGGGGGCAGTCGTCGTTGCGCCTGGCGGCGCAGCAGCAGGGCGTCGTGGGCGGCCCGGCGGACGCTCCGGGCCAGCGCGTCGTACCCCGGCGCGTGACGGGCGCGGTCGTCGAGCAGGCTGATGACCAGCCGGCGTGCGGCGGGCCGCACGGGACGGGGGAGCCGGTCGTAGAACACGCTCATGGCCTGCTCGGCCACGGCGTGGTTGGCCGGGTGCCGACGGAAGTACCGGCGTTCGTAGTCCTCCGCGAATGCCTCCATGCCGGCGATGTCGCCGGGGATGTCCCTGATCCCGATGCGCCGGCCGATGTGCCGGCAGTGCAGGAAGGCGGCCTGCCGCTCGGACGCGCTCGGCGGGCGCCGGCCATAGGTGTCGAGGAAGGCGAAGGGCCGCAGCACGAAGGAGACGAGCCTCGCACCACCGCGTCCAGCGGGTCACCGCCCACAGGCCGCACATCCTGGCCATGCCGCCCACCTACGACTACGACGCGTACGCCGCACGCGCCGGCACCCGCGAGGTCCACGTCTTCCGCCTCGACCCCGTCGCGCCCCCGGGATGAACCACCGCGGCCCCCTTCGGTGATGGCCGGCGGTGATCGCCGCCCGCTTCGCCACCGGAGCGGGGGCGGCACCGCTGACGCCCGCCCCGCTGTCCGCGCTCACCCGCCGGGCGCGCCGCCCTGGGACGCGGCCTACGCTGGGAGGTACGTGCCGCCCTCGAAGGAATCCGGGAGGTGTGCCGTGTCCCGCGCCCACCGCTTCCACCTCGAAATGGACGGTCACTCGGTGACGGTTCAGACCCGCCACGCCGCACGGGAGACAGAGCTGCTCGTGGACGGCAAGGTGGTCGGGTACCAGCGGACCCCGACCCGGCACCGCCCGTCCGCGACCGTACTCACCGCCGAGCTGCCAGGCGACCCGCCGAAGCCCTTCGCCGTCGCCCTCCACAGCCGTGGGGCCGAGGACGCCCCCACGTGTGCACTGGAGATCGCCGGACGCAGTCATGCCATGTCCGAGTCGCCGCTGATCCGGCCCGGCACCGTCCCTCCCGCAGCGGGCCGTCCCCCACTGCGGTCGGCCCGCGGTCTGCTCCGTCGCACCCTGCGGAGGTGGGTCTGACGGAGGAAGGCGGGCACGGCGGCCGACGCCGGGGCACGGACCGGTGGAGCAGAACGCCGGCCGCTTCCGCCGCCCGTCCCCGACATGCCGTGCGGCGCGGGCGGGACTAGGCTTTTCGAGCGAAGGCCGCGGTCAACGACACGCCGTGTGCGTCTCGCTCACCGGCTTGCCGGCCACCCGGTCACAGCCGCCGGTCTTGCTCGATCCTGGTTGCGGTGACACCTGAAGACCGCGCCACACCCCGCTTGTCGAGCCCGGCGACGGCCATCCACCTCGCGCCTTCCCGGCGGGACCCGCGAAAGACGATGGAGACGGCCATGGCCACGGCGGAGACCACCGCGCGCCCCGGAGTCCTTCCGCCCTGAGAAGCGCGCCTGCCCGAGGGAGTCTGCCCATGCGAATCGTCGTGGACCTGAACCGGTGCCAGGGATACGCGCAGTGCGTGTACCTGGCGCACGAGGTCTTCAGGCTGAACGGCCAGGAAGCGCTCACCTATGAGCCGAACCCCGATGACGAGCGACGCCTCCAGGTCGAGCGAGCAGCCGCGGCCTGCCCGGTGCAGGCGATCGTGATCGACCGCTTGGACGGCGCGGAGGGGAGCACGGCGTCATGACCCTGAGGGCGACGGTCGCGGAGCTGGTGCGCGAGTTCCGGGCCAGCGGCCGGATCGTCATCGTGGGGGCCTCCCTGGCCGGGCTCCGGGCGGCGGAGACGCTGCGCGGGGAGGGCTTCACCGGTTCCCTGACCATCATCGGGGACGAACCGTACGAGCCCTACGACCGTCCGCCGCTGTCCAAACAGGTGCTCAAGGGCTGGGTGCCGGCAGACCACACCAAGCTGCCCCGCATGCGGGAAGTGGATGCGGACTGGCGGCTCGGGGTGGCCGCCGTCGGGCTGGACCGGGTCACCAAGCGGGTGCGTCTGGCCGACGGTGAGCAGGTGCCGTACGACCGGTTGCTGATCGCCACGGGCACCCGCGCGCGGCAGTGGCCGAACCCGGCCGAGGCCGCGCTGGAGGGCGTCCACACGATTCGCTCGCGCGACGACGCCGCACGGTTGCGGAAGGAGCTCTCCGAGCCGCCGTCCCGGGTCGTGGTCATCGGCGCCGGGTTCATCGGCTCGGAAGTGGCCTCCGTGTGCCGGGAGCTCGACATCCCGGTGACCGTCGTCGAGCGGGGTTCGGCGCCGCTGGTCGGCGCGCTCGGCGGGGTGATCGGGGGCATCGCCGCCCGGTTGCAGCGCGATCACGGCGTGGACCTGCGCTGCGGCCTGGGTGTGTCGTCACTGGAGGGCGACTCCGGCGGGCACGTGCGGCGTGCGTGTCTGTCCGACGGAACGGTCGTCGACGCCGACGTGGTGGTGGCCTCGCTGGGTTCGATCCGCAACGTGGAGTGGCTGGAGGGTTCCGGGCTGGCGGCGGGTTTCTGGGGCGTCGGGTGCGACGCCGGTGGACGGGCCTTCGACATCAACGGCGTGGTCACCGACAGCGTCTTCGTGGCGGGCGATGTGGCGCGGGCGCCGCACGTGCTGTACGAGTACCAGTTCCTCGCCATGGAGCACTGGGACAACGCTGTTCTCGGTGCCGAGGTCACGGCGCACAACATGGTGAACCTCGAGCCCCACTACCGGCCGCATCTGCTGCTGCCCGGCTTCTGGTCCGGGCAGTTCGGCGTCAACATCAAGTCCGTCGGCGTGCCTCCCTTCGGTGACGAGATCGTCTTCACCCAGGGGTCCGTGGCGGACCGGCGGTTCGCCGCCGCCTACGGACGCCGGGGCCGCATCGTCGCCGCCGTGACCTTCGACCACGGCAAGTGGCTGGAGTACTACGCCAAGCTGATCGAGCGGTCCGGCCCGTTCCCGCCTCCGCCGTCGGGCTGGGACCGGCCGGCCGACACCAAGCCGATGCCGGCCGAGTTCCCGGACCCGAGGGTCCCGACGGCGATTCCCGACGTCGTCCTGACCGGCCATGCCCCGAGCGAGCGGACGGCGGAGTTCCGGCCCCGGCGCCACTGACCCGGCCCGCCGGGCCGGGCCCGCAAGCGGACAGCACCGACAGGAGGAAGGAGGGGAGCCCCGTGGTCGAGGAAACCCCCTGGCAACAGGCCCTCCGCTACGCCAACCGCGCCGACCCGTACCCCTTCTACGAGGAACTCCGCAGGACACCGGTGGCGCGACAGCCGGACGGGACCTACGTCGTCAGCACCTACCGGGAGATCGTCACGCTGCTGCACGATCCCCGGGTGAGTTCGGATCCACGAAAGCGCCCCGCCCCGGCCGCGGCCCAGGCGGAGGGCTCGGGGGAGCAGGCGGCCGAGCCGATCAGGGAGGTGCTGACCGAGCCGAACATCATCACCTGCGATCCGCCCGAGCACGACCGGGACCGTCGGATGATGATGCCGCACTTCGTCGGCCCGCCCCATGCGCCCCACCTGATCTCCGACCTGGAGCCCTACATCCGCCGCATCGTCGACGGCCTCCTGGACGACATGAAGGGCAAGAACCGGATCGACGCCGTCGACGACTTCGCCTACCCCCTGCCGGTGACGGTGATCTGCAAGGTCCTGGGCGTGCCGATGGAGGACGAGCCACGCTTCCACCACTGGGTCGAGACGGCCCTGGACGCCCTGGACTTCGGCCCCGAGGCAGCCTCCGAAGAGATCCGCAGCCGACATGCCGGAGGGCGGCAGGCCGTACAGGAGTTCGCACGGTTCGCGGACGCGTTGCTCGACCGGTACGCCCGGCAACCCGGCCCGGGCATGCTCTCCGCCCTGGCGAACGACAACGGCCCGGACGGCCGGATGACCAAGGGCGTGCTCGCCAGCAACGCCCTGCTCCTGATCTTCGCGGGGCACGAAACCACGGTCAACCTCATCGCCCACAGCGTCCTCACCCTGCTGCGGCACCCCGACGCGCTGGAGGAACTGCGCCGCCGGCCCGAGCTGATCGTGCCGGCGGTGGAGGAACTGCTGCGATTCGAGTCGTCGGTGCAGTTCTGGCACACCCGTTCCGCCGTGGAGGACATCGACATCGCCGGCACCACCATCCCGGCGGGCGCACCGATCTTCCTGGTGTACGGGTCGGCGAACCGTGACCCGGAACGGTTCACCGACCCCGACCGGCTCGACCTCGGACGCCGGGACAACGAACACCTCGGGTTCAGCCAGGGCATCCACTTCTGCTTCGGTGCTCCGCTCGCGCGTCTGGAGGTCCAGATCGCGGTCGGTGAGTTCGTCCGCCGCGTACGGAATCCCCGGCTGGTCGAGGACCCGCCGCCGTACCGGCACAACCAGATCTTCCGGGGCCCACGGCATGTCCTCGTCGACATCGACGGCATCCGCGACTGACCAGCGGCTCCCGGGGCCGCGGGGCGTGTGTCGGCTGCCGTCAGGGCCGGGAGACCCGATTCCACCGGGCGTCACGAGGCCGATCGGGTGACGATGGACATGTAGTGACGTGCCACACTGCTCACAGAAGGAGGCAGGTGCCATGACATCTCCTTCCGTTTCCCCCGGCCCCGTTCCGTCACCTGGCACCGAGCCACAAGAGGGGTCCGCGGCCCAGGGCATCGCCGCCCTGGCGAACGCGGGCTGGCAGATCCTGCTCACCATGGGCCTCGCCACCATCGCCCTGGGCGTCATCGCCCTGGTCTGGCCGGGCGAGACGCTCCGCGTCGTCGGCGTGCTCTTCGGCGTCTACCTGCTCGCCACCGGTGTCTTCCAGCTCGCCGCCGCCTTCGGCACCCACGTCCCCCGGCATCTTCGCGTAGTGCACTTCATCACCGGCGCGGCCTCCGTCCTGCTGGGACTGGTCTGTCTCCGGGGTCCGCTCGAGTCGGTCTTCCTGCTCGCTCTGTGGATCGGCTTCGGCTGGCTGCTCCGGGGCACCTTGGAGACGGTCGCGGCGGCCTCCGACGAGACCATGCCGGGCCGCGGCTGGCACGTGGCCTTCGGCATCATCGGCACCATGGCCGGCATCGTGATGATCGTCATGCCGTTCACCTCCATCGCGACACTCACCCTGGTGGCAGGCATCATGGCCATCGTCGTCGGCCTGACCGAAGTGGTCCGAGCCGTGAGCACACGCGTCGAGCTCGGTCATCTGGCCGCCGGCACGGCCCCCCAGCGGCGCCCCCTGTTCCACGCGCGTCCGCACCCCCAGCACTGACCGGTGTGAGGCCGGATCGATCGGACACCGGCGAGCGGTGACAGCGGGCCCCGGTGTGACCACCGCGGCGGCAGCCCGACGTGATCGGCCGGTCCGAGGCCCAGGCCCCGCTTGAACGCCGGCCGGCAGGCGGACGCGGCCCGGGAATTCTCCCACCTGGCCGGACCTGCGCGGTCGTAACCTCCGTTACAGGGGCGGTCGTGAGACGTGAGAAGGTCTGGGGCGTGAGTGAGACACCACCGAACACCCTGCAATACCGCTTCGACGGGCCGGAAGAGGCTCCCGTACTGATCCTGGGTCCCTCACTGGGCACCACCTGGCACATGTGGGACCGTCAGGTGCCGGAGCTGGCCGAGCAGTGGCGGGTCCTGCGGTTCGACCTGCCGGGACACGGCGGTGCTCCCGCGCACCCCGCCGGCTCCGTCGCCGAGCTCACCGCCCGGCTGCTGGCCACCCTGGACGCGCTCGGTGTGCAGCGCTTCGGCTACGCGGGCTGCGCGCTCGGCGGCGCCGTCGGCATCGAGCTGGCCCTGCGCCACCCCGAGCGGCTCGCCTCGCTCGCGCTGGTCGCGGCCTCCCCCCGGTTCGGCACCGCGGACGAGTTCCGGCAGCGCGGGGTGGTGGTCCGTACCAACGGGCTCGACCCCATCGCCCGGACCGCGCCCGACCGCTGGTTCACCGGCGGGTTCGCCGCCGCGCAGCCCGCGATCACCGAGTGGGCCGTGCAGATGGTCCGTACCACCGACCCGGGCTGCTACATCGCCGCCTGCGAGGCGCTGGCCTCCTTCGACGTACGGCCCGAGCTCGGCCGGGTGGGCGTGCCCACGCTGGTGCTGGTCGGCTCCGACGACCAGGTCACCGGCCCGGCGGAGGCCCGTACGCTGGTCGCCGGCATCCCCGACGCCCGGCTCGCGGTGGTACCCGGCGCCTCCCACCTGGTGCCGGTCGAGCAGCCCGCCGCCGTCACCGACCTGCTCGTCCACCACTTC
>NZ_JACBWZ010000194.1 GCF_013870595.1 Streptomyces sp. WELS2
CCGTCGCCGACGTCGTCGAGCGGCAGGCCGATCCCTCCCCCGAGCAGCCGCTCGCCGCCCGTATCGTCCGGGCCGTCAACGCCTACGAGGAGAAGAGCCGGGACGCCGACCCCCGGGGCGCCCGGCGCGCGCTGGAGGAGCTGCGGCTCGGCACCGCCGGGGACTACGCCCCCGAGGTGGTGGAGTCGCTGGCCCGGGTCCTGGCCCGGCCCCAGACGGCGCGGGAACGCGTGCCGGTGAGGCGGCCGGGATGGTCTGATCCCGCGCCGGGCTGGGTAACCCATGGGTAATGAGCGCCTTTCCCGCCGTACGTGGTTGGATGCGAGGGAGAGGGTGTCCGGGGGCACAAGCCAGCCCACTGTGCGGAACTGGAACTGGCAGGCGGGAATCGTGAGGATCTTCGGCAAGGGACGGCACCGGCCCTCCGCCTCCTGGCGGCAGGCCACCGACCGCGCGTTCACACTCATCGGCGACGGCCGCTACGAGGACGCGGGCGAACTGCTGACACGCGCCGCCGACCTCGAACCCTGGCTGTCGGAGTCCTGGTTCAACCTCGCGCTGCTGCACAAGTTCCGGCACGACTGGGAGCAGGCCCGCGCGGCCGGGCTGCGCGCGGTCGCCCTGCTCGACAAGGACACCGGGGCGCCCGACTGGTGGAACGTCGGCATCGCCGCCACCGCCCTGCAGGACTGGCCGCTGGCCCGCCGCGCCTGGCAGGCGTACGGGCTGAAGGTGCCCGGGGGAGCGGCGGCCACCGCCGAACCGCTCGGCATGGAACTGGGCAGCGCGGCCGTACGGCTCTCCCCGGAGGGCGAGGCAGAGGTGGTCTGGGGCCGCCGGCTGGATCCGGCCCGGCTGGAGGTGCTGTCCATCCCGCTTCCCTCGTCCGGGCGGCGCTGGGGCGAGGTCGTGCTGCACGACGGTGTCCCGCACGGCGAGCGCACCACCTCCACCGGGCACTCCTACCCGGTCTTCGACGAGATCGAGTTGTGGGCGCCGTCCCCCGTGCCGACCTGGGTGGTCCTGCTGGAGGCGGCCACCGAGGCCGACCGGGACGCGCTGGAGCAGCTGGCGGCCGACGCGGGGTTCGCCGCGGAGGACTGGTCGTCCTCGGTGCGGCTGCTGTGCCGGATGTGCAGCGAGTCCCGGATGCCCTCCGACGAGGGCGAGGGGGTGCATCTGGACCCGCACGACCACAGCGAGCCGGGGCATCCCGGGCCGCTGGGGCACCGGACGGACGGGCAGCTGTGGGTGCCCGAGCGGGAGTGCGGGGTGGCCGCGCCGGCCTCGCTGGTCCGGGGGCTGCTCGACGGCTGGGTCGCCGACAGTCCGGATTCGCGTGACTGGCGGGATCTCGAAGAGGTGTGCTGAGGGCCGCGCCCTGCCGTGCGGTTCCCCGCGCCGCCGAGGGGGGGCGGACACGTAACCTGTACCAGCAACATCTCCCCCTGTTCTTTGAGGAAGGCGTACGTCGGTCATGGCGCAGCAGGACACCGATCAGCAGCACGCGGGCGTGCTCCCCGTCGACGACGAGGGCTATGTCGTCGACACGGAGAACTGCGAGGAGCGCGAGAATGCCTGGCGTGAGCGCGGCACCTCGCGGCCGATCACGGTCGTCGGCAACCCGGTCCTGCACAAGGAGTGCCAGGACGTCACCGAGTTCGGCGAGGAGCTCCGGCAGCTGGTCGCCGACATGTTCGCCAGCCAGCGCACCGCCGAGGGCGTGGGCCTGGCCGCCAACCAGATCGGTGTCGACCTGAAGGTCTTCGTCTACGACTGCCAGGACGACGAGGGCGTCCGGCACGTCGGCGTGGTGTGCAACCCGAAGCTGGTCGACCTGCCCGCCGAGAAGCGCCGGCTCGACGACAGCAACGAAGGCTGCCTGTCCGTGCCGACGGCGTACGCCTCGCTCGCGCGCCCCGACTACGCCGAGGTGACCGGCCAGGACGAGCGGGGCAACCCGATCAAGGTCCGGGGCACCGGCTACTTCGCGCGCTGCCTCCAGCACGAGACCGACCACCTCTACGGCTACCTGTACATCGACCGGCTCTCCAAGCGGGACCGCAAGGACGCGCTGCGGCAGATGGCCGAGAACGAGCCGCGCTACCCCGTGGTCGCCAACGACTGACCCACAAGGTCCGTTGGGCGCCCGGCCGGGATTCTCCCGGCCGGGCGCCTTCGTGTTGCACGGGTGGTGACCCACAACCAGTCAGGCAAGAGGGCTGTCCAGACATGTTGGGGTAGTGAATGGAGCAAATCCATACCCACAGCGGTCACTTGTGGTGCTGAATGTAAGTACGGGGATACATGCGGCGCACGCCCCGCGCAAGGGGAGAGGTGTGCGCTCCTGGCGGCTGAGAGGGGTTTGTTCTGTGCAAGCTTTCCCACGCAGCACCACGGCGACGGCGACAGCGGTCGTAGTCCCACCGTCACTGGCGCTCCCGGTGATCGAGTCCTCCTTTCCGCGGCACCTGCACCCGTATTGGCCAAAGCTTCAGGAGAAGACGCGCCTGTGGCTGCTGGAAAAGCGGCTGATGCCGGCGGACAAGGTCGCGGAATATGCCGACGGACTGTGCTACACCGACCTCATGGCGGGCTACTACCTGGGGGCGCCGGACGAGGTCCTGCAGGCCATAGCCGACTACAGCGCCTGGTTCTTCGTCTGGGACGACCGCCACGACCGCGACATCGTCCACGGCCGGGCCGCCGACTGGCAGCGGCTGCGGAACCGGCTGCACACGGCCCTGGACGCGCCCCGGTCCCATCTGCACCACCCCGACCCCCTCGTGGCGGGCTTCGCGGAGAGCGTGCTGCGGCTGTACGGCTTCCTGCCGCACACCTGGAACCAGCGGTTCGCCCGGCACTTCCACGCCGTGATCGAGGCCTACGACCGCGAGTTCCACAACCGCGTCGAGGGGCGCGTCCCCGCCGTCGAGGAATACCTCGCCCTGCGCCGCCTCACCTTCGCCCACTGGATATGGACGGACCTGCTCGAACCCAGCGCCGGATGTGAACTCCCGGACACCGTACGGAGAAATCCCGCTTACCGCCGGGCGGCGCTGCTCAGCCAGGAATTCGCCGCCTGGTACAACGACCTCTGCTCGCTGCCGAAGGAAATCGCGGGCGACGAGGTGCACAATCTCGGCATCAGCCTCATCACCCATGCCGGGCTGACCCTCGAAGAAGCGGTGGAGGAAATCAGACGGCGCGTCGAGGGATGCGTCCGTGAATTCCCCGAAGCCGAGCGAAACGCCCTCGCACTGGCCCGCCGGATCGACGACGGAACGCCGCGCGGCCGGGAACTGAGCACCGCGGTCAGGACCTGTGTCGGGAATATGCGCAACTGGTTCGCCTCCGTCTACTGGTTCCACCACGAGTCCGGCCGGTACATGGTCGACAGCTGGGACGACCGCGCCACACCCCCGTACGTCACGAACGAAACGGCAGGTGAGTGATGACCGTAGAGTCGGTGCGGCCCCAGAGCCCCGCCACCCCCAAGACGTCCGTACTGCGCGAACCGCCCCTGGCCCAGGGCGCCCTGCCGGTCCTCGGGCACGGCCTGAGACTGGTCCGCGACCCGCTCGCCTTCATGTCCGCGCTGCGCGACCACGGCGACGTCGTACGCCTGAGGCTCGGCCCCAAGACGGTGTACGCCGTCACCACCCCGGAGCTGACCGGCGCGCTGGCCCTCGACCCGGGCTTCACGATCGCCGGCCCGCTGTGGGAGTCCCTGGAGGGACTGCTCGGCAAGGAGGGCGTGGCCACCGCGAACGGGCCCCGGCACCGCCGGCAGCGGCGCACCATCCAGCCCGCGTTCCGGCTCGACGCCATACCGGGCTACGGCCCCGTGATGGAGGAGGAGGCGCACGCGCTGACCGAGCGCTGGCGGCCCGGCGAGACCATCGACTGCACCTCCGAGTCCTTCCGGGTCGCCGTCCGCATCGCCGCCCGCTGCCTGCTGCGCGGCGACTTCATGGACGAGCGCGCGGAACGGCTCAGCGTCGACCTCGCCACCGTCTTCCGGGGCATGTACCGCCGGATGGTGATCCCGCTGGGGCCGCTGTACCGGCTGCCGTTCCCGGCCAACCGCGAATTCAACCGGGCCCTGGCCGATCTGCATCTGCTGGTGGACGAGATCGTCGCTGAACGCAGGGCATCCGGGCAAAGGCCGGACGATTTGCTGACGGCATTGCTGGAGGCGAAGGACGACAATGGCGACCCCATCGGGGAACAGGAGATCCACGACCAGGTCGTGGCGATACTGACACCCGGCAGCGAAACAGTGGCCTCGACCGTCATGTGGCTGCTCCAGGTCCTCGCCGAACACCCGGAACACGCGGAGAAGGTACGGACCGAGGTCGAATCCGTGACCGGTGGCCGGCCGGTCGGATTCGAGCATGTCCGCGCACTGACGCACACCAACAATGTCGTCGTCGAGGCCATGCGGCTCCGGCCGGCCGTGTGGATTCTGACGCGGCGCGCGGTGACCGACACCGCACTCGGCGGCTATCGCATTCCGGCCGGTGCGGACATCGTCTACAGCCCGTACGCCATCCAGCGCGACCACCGCTCCTACGACCGCCACCTCGACTTCGACCCCGACCGCTGGCTGCCCGAGCGGGCCCGGAGCGTGCCCAAGTACGCCATGAGCCCGTTCAGCGTGGGCAACCGCAAGTGCCCCAGCGACCACTTCTCCATGACCCAGCTGAGCCTGATCACCGCGGCCGTCTCGGCGAAGTACCGCTTCGAACCCGCCGAGGGGTCGGACGGCACCACCCGCGTGGGCATCACACTCCGCCCGCAGAACCTGCTGCTGCGCGCGAGGCCCTGGTAGGCCGCCGGCGCCGGCGCGCGCTCAGGCGGCCCGCGGGCCCCGGAACGCGCGCCGGTAGGTGTTCGGGGTGGTGCCCAGCGCCCGGAGGAACTGATGGCGCAGCGCGGCGGCCGTGCCGAACCCGGTGCGCCAGGCGATCGCCTCCATCGTCTCGTCCGTGCCCTCCAGCAACTCCTGGGCCAGCAGCACGCGTTGCCGCAGGAGCCAGCGGTAGGGCGTGGTCCCCGTCTCCTGCCGGAAGCGGCGGGCGAAGGTGCGCGGCGCCATATGGGCGCGGGCGGCGAGCTGCTCGACGGTGACCTCCTGGTCGAGGTGGGTCTCCATCCACGCCAGCACCTCCCCGACCGTGTCGGCCGGAGCCTTCGGCAGGGGGCGCTCGATGAACTGCGCCTGTCCGCCGTCCCGGTGCGGCGGCACCACCATGCGGCGGGCCAGCTTGTTGGCCACCTCCGGGCCCTGCTCCTTGCGCACCAGGTGCAGACAGGCGTCGATCCCGGCGGCGGTGCCGGCGGAGGTGATCACGGGGTCCTCGTCCACGTACAGCACGTCCGGCTCGACCATGAGCCGGGGATAGCGCCGGGCGAGCCGCTCGGCGTGGTGCCAGTGCACCGCGCACCGCCGCCCGTCCAGCAGCCCCGCCGCGGCCAGGACGAACACCCCGGAGCAGACGCTGAGCACCCGGGTGCCCCGGTCGACCGCCCGGCGCAGCGCCGCCAGCAGCTCCTCGGGGAACTCCCGCTCGGTGAAGGCCTCACCCGCCGGCACGGCGATCAGATCGGCCTCCTCCAGCCGCTCCAGTCCGTGCGGGGTGGACACCGTGAACCCGCAGTGGGTGGCGAGGCCGGGCCCCTCCGCCGAGACCACGGCGAAGTCGTAGACCGGCAGCCCGTCGTCGCTGCGGTCCATGCCGAACACCTCGCAGACGACGCCCAGTTCGAAAGGATGCACGCCGTCCAGCAGCACGGCCGCCACGTTCTTCAGCATGCTGCCAGTCTGCCTCGGCGATGGCAGTAATTCGAGGGTCTACGGCAGTCCTGCCCCTGCCGGTCAGGAGTGTCCGGCGCGACAGTGGTGTCCATGAACGAGAACCAGATCGAAGGCGTGATCGGAATCGGACTGACCCTCGGGATCCTGGTCCTCCTGGCCCTCCCCTCCCTGCTCGGTCACCTGCGCGACGTGCGCATCGACCGGCAGATCAGGCAGGCCCAGGAGGCCCGGGACGGCAGGAGGGATCAGAAGTCCTCGTCCAGGTCGACCGTGCCCTCTACGGCCACCTGGTACGCGGAGGGGCGGCGCTCGAAGAAGTTCGTCAGTTCCTGAACGCCCTGGAGCTCCATGAAGGAGAAGGGGTTCTCCGAGCCGTACACCGGAGCGAAGCCGAGGCGGGTGAGGCGCTGGTCGGCGACGCACTCCAGGTACTGCCGCATCGAGTCGGTGTTCATGCCCGGGAGGCCGTCACCGCACAGGTCGCGCGCGAACTGCAGCTCGGCCTCGACGGCCTCCTTGAGCATGTCGGTGACCTGCTGCTGGAGCCGGTCGTCGAAGAGGTCGGGCTCCTCCTCGCGCACGGTGTCGACGACGTCGAAGGCGAACGACATGTGCATCGTCTCGTCGCGGAAGACCCAGTTGGTGCCGGTCGCCAGACCGTGCAGCAGACCCCGGCTGCGGAACCAGTAGACGTACGCGAAGGCGCCGTAGAAGAACAGGCCCTCGATGCACGCGGCGAAGCAGATGAGGTTCAGCAGGAAGCGGCGGCGGTCGGCCTTGGACTCCAGCCGGTCGAGCTTCTCGACCGAGTCCATCCACTTGAAGCAGAACTGCGCCTTCTCGCGGATGGACGGGATGTTCTCCACCGCGGCGAAGGCGGCCGCCCTGTCCTCCGGGTCGGGGAGATAGGTGTCCAGCAGCGTCAGATAGAACTGGACGTGCACGGCCTCCTCGAAGAGCTGGCGCGACAGGTACAGGCGCGCCTCCGGGGAGTTGATGTGCTTGTACAGCGTCAGCACCAGGTTGTTGGCGACGATGGAGTCGCCGGTGGCGAAGAAGGCGACGAGCCGGCCGATGAGGTGCTGCTCTTCGGGGGTGAGCTTGGCGAGGTCGGCGACGTCGGAGTGGAGGTCGACCTCTTCGACGGTCCAGGTGTTCTTGATGGCGTCCCGGTAGCGTTCGTAGAAGTCCGGGTAGCGCATGGGGCGCAGGGTGAGCTCGAAGCCGGGGTCGAGCAGGTTGGTGTTACGGGACATTACTGGCAGGCCTCGCAGGACTCGGGGTTTTCCAGGGAACAGGCGACCGCTTCGGGGTCCGCGGCCACCTGTGCGGGGACGGTGGGCTGCGCCTGGGCGGCGCGGGCGATGCGCGTGGCGGGGCGCGAGCGCAGGTAGTACGTCGTCTTCAGCCCGGACTTCCAGGCGTAGGCGTACATCGAGGAGAGCTTGCCGATGGTCGGCGTCTCCATGAACAGGTTCAGCGACTGCGCCTGGTCCAGGAACGGGGTGCGGGCGGCGGCCATGTCGATCAGGCCGCGCTGGGGGATCTCCCAGGCCGTGCGGTACAGGGCGCGGACGTCCTCGGGGATCCACTGGAAGTCCTGCACCGAGCCGTTGGCCTCGCGCAGCGCCTCGCGGGTCCGGGCGTCCCAGACCCCGAGGTCCTTCAGGTCCTGCACCAGGTAGGAGTTGACCTGGAGGAACTCGCCGGACAGGGTCTCGCGCTTGAACAGGTTCGACACCTGCGGCTCGATGCACTCGTACACACCCGCGATCGACGCGATGGTGGCCGTCGGCGCGATCGCCAGCAGCAGCGAGTTGCGCATGCCCGTCCGCGCGATGCGTTCGCGGAGCGCGGCCCAGCGCTCGGGCCAGGTGAACTCGACACCGTAGTGGTCGGGGTGCAGCACGCCCCGGGCCGTACGGGTCTTCTCCCAGGCGGGCAGCGGGCCGTTGCGCTCGGCGAGGTCGGCGGACGTCTCGTACGCGGCGAGCATGATCCGCTCGGCGATCCGCGTGGACAGCGCCTTGGCCTCGGCCGAGTCGAACGGCAGCCGCAGCTTGAAGAACACGTCCTGCAGCCCCATCGCGCCCAGCCCGACCGGCCGCCACCTGGCGTTGGAACGCCCCGCCTGCTCGGTGGGGTAGAAGTTGATGTCGACGACGCGGTCGAGGAAGGTGACGGCGGTGCGGACGGTGGCGTCCAGGCGGTCCCAGTCGATGTCCCCGTCCCGGACGAAGGCGCCGAGGTTGACCGAGCCCAGGTTGCAGACGGCCGTCTCGCCGTCGTTCGTGACCTCCAGGATCTCGGTGCAGAGGTTGGAGGAGTGGATGACGTTGCCGGGCTCGGCGGTCTGGTTGGCGGTGCGGTTCGCGGCGTCCTTGAAGGTCATCCAGCCGTTGCCGGTCTGGGCCAGGGTGCGCATCATCCGGCCGTACAGTTCCCGGGCGGGGAGGGTCTTCCTGGCCAGGCCGGCGGCTTCGGCCTCGCGGTAGGCGGCGTCGAACTCCTCGCCCCACAGGTCCACGAGCCCGGGGACGTCGGCGGGGGAGAACAGGGACCACTGGGCGTCGGCGTTGACGCGGCGCATGAACTCGTCGGGGATCCAGTGCGCGAGGTTCAGGTTGTGCGTACGGCGGGCGTCCTCACCCGTGTTGTCGCGCAGCTCCAGGAACTCCTCGATGTCGGAGTGCCATGTCTCCAGGTAGACGGCGGCGGCGCCCTTGCGGCGGCCGCCCTGGTTCACGGCGGCGACCGAGGCGTCCAGGGTCTTCAGGAACGGCACGATCCCGTTGGAGTGGCCGTTCGTGCCCCGGATCAGCGAACCGCGCGAGCGGATGCGGGAGTACGACAGCCCGATGCCGCCGGCGTGCTTCGACAGCCGGGCGACCTGGTGGTAGCGGCCGTAGATGGAGTCCAGCTCGTCCAGCGGGGAGTCCAGCAGATAGCAGGACGACATCTGGGGGTGGCGGGTGCCGGAGTTGAACAGGGTGGGGGAGGAGGGCAGGTAGTCGAGGCGGCTCATCAGCCCGTAGAGCGAGGCGACCTCGTCCACGGAGCGCGCCGTGTCGTCCTCGGCCAGGCCGCTCGCCACGCGCAGCATGAAGTGCTGGGGCGTCTCGATGACCTTGCGGGTGATCGGGTGGCGCAGCAGATAGCGGCTGTGCAGGGTGCGCAGGCCGAAGTAGCCGAAGCGGTCGTCGGCGCCCTCCGCCACGGCCGCGTCCACCAGCGCGTCCAGCCGTTCGGCGTGCGTGCGCACGAACTCGGCGGTGCGGTCGGCGATCAGGCCCTCGCGGTGCCCCACCGTGATCGCCCCGGTGAAGGAGGTCACGCCCTGGGAGGCGGCCTCCGCCCGGATCGCGAGGGTCAGCAGGCGGGCGGCCAGCTTCGAGTAGGCGGGGTCCTCGGAG